>JAJRCY010000011.1 GCA_028678715.1 Methanomicrobiales archaeon
GGCGGTCGTTCCCGTGCTTCTGCGCCACCTCCTTCATCTCCTTCCGGATCTCGGCCCGGATATGGGCATCGTCCGAGAGGATCTCCTTCAGGCGCAGGATCTCCTTCTCGCCGGCATCATGCTCGTCCTGGATCTTCTTCCGCTCCAGAGCCGCGAGGGTGCGCAGCTGCATCTTCAGGATGGCATCAGCCTGGACCGGGGTGAGGGTGAACCGTACGGTCAGATCCTCCTTTGCCTTCTCCGCCGAATCGGCTGCCCGGATGGTGGCGATGACGGCATCGATGCTCGCAAGGGCCAGGAGGAGGCCTTTCAGGATGTGGACCCGTTCCTCGGCCTTCTTCAGGTCGAACTGGGTCCGCTTCCGGACCACCCCCATCCGGTGGAGCACGAACTGCTGGAGCAGATCAGGGAGCGGGAGGATCCGGGGTTGCACGTCGACGATGGCGTAGTGGATGATCCCGTAGCTGGACTCGAGCGTCGTGTGCTTGTACAGCTGGTTCAGGACGACAGCAGGCATGGAGTTCTTCCGGAGCTCGATGACCACCCGAATCCCCTCCTTGTCCGACTCGTCCCGGATGTCGGAGATGCCGTCAATCCGCTTCTCCTTCACCAGCTCCGCGACCTGCTCCACGAGCCGGGCCTTGTTCACCTGGAAGGGAACCTCCGTGATGATGATGGCCGGGTTCTTCTCCTCGTCCACGATCTCGGCCACGCCCCGGACCACGCACTTCCCGCGGCCCGTGAGGTATGCCTCCCGGATCCCCGCCGTCCCCATGATCACGCCTCCGGTGGGGAAGTCGGGGGCGGGGAGGATGCGCATCAGCTCCTCGACAGTGATCCCCGGGTTGTCCAGGTAGGCGGTGACCGCTTTGCAGGCCTCCCGCAGGTTGTGGGGCAGCATGTTGGTGGCCATGCCCACCGCGATGCCGCTGGAGCCGTTGACGAGCAGGTTCGGGATCTTTGCCGGGAGCACCAGCGGCTCCTTCAGGGACTCGTCGAAGTTGGGCCCGAAGGGGACCGTCTCCCTGTCCAGGTCCTGGAGGAGCTCCTCGGCCACCTTCGTGAGCCGGACCTCGGTGTACCGCATGGCCGCCGCCGCGTCGCCATCGATGGAACCGAAGTTCCCCTGGCCGTCCACGAGCGGGACGCGGTAGGAGAAGTCCTGTGCCATCTTCACGATGGTGTCGTAGATAGCGGTGTCCCCGTGGGGGTGGAACTTGCCCATCACGTCCCCCACCACGCGGGCCGACTTCTTGTAGGGCTTGTCGCTCGTGTTGCCCATCTCCCACATGGCGAAGAGCGTGCGCCGGTGGACGGGCTTGAGGCCGTCCCGGACGTCAGGGATGGCCCGGCCGATGATCACGGACATGGCGTAGTCGATGTACGAGATACGCATCTCGTCCTCGATCTTCACCGGCACCCGGCGCTCAGATGTCAAGGTTTGTCACCTCCTTTGCATGGCGGCGGATGAAGTCCCGCCGGGCATTCACGTCCTCTCCCATCAGCTTGTAAAAGATCTCGGCGGCGTAGGCGGCGTCCTCGATGGTCACCTGCTTCAGCATCCGCTTCGCCGGGTCCATGGTGGTGGACCAGAGCTGGGTGGCATTCATCTCCCCGAGACCCTTGTACCGCTGGATGGAGGTCCCTTTCTCCCCCAGCTCGGCGATGGCCTTCTTCATCTCCTCTTCCCGGTAGGCGTACCGCTCCTGCTTCCCCTTCGCGACCCGGAACAGGGGCGGCTGGGCGATGTGGATGTAGCCCAGATGGATCAGCTCCCGCATCTCGTTGAAGAAGAAGGTGAGGAGGAGCGTCCGGATGTGGGCCCCGTCCACGTCGGCATCTGTCATCAGCACGATCTTGTGGTAGCGGCACTTCTCGGGATCGAACTCTTCCTTGATGCCGGTCCCGATGGCCGAGATCAGGGTCTGTATCTCGGCGTTCTTCAGCATCTTCTCCTCTGTCGCCTTCTCCACGTTCAGGATCTTGCCCCGGAGGGGGAGGATCGCCTGGAACTTCCGGTCCCGGCCCTGCTTGGCAGAGCCACCGGCACTATCCCCCTCCACGATGAAGAGCTCCGACTTCTCGGGCTCCCGCTCGGAGCAGTCCGCCAGCTTCCCGGGCAGGCCCGCCGACTCCAGGGACGACTTGCGCCGGGCCAGGTCGCGGGCGCTGCGGGCCGCCTCCCGGGCCCGGGCAGCAAGGAGCCCCTTCTCCACCACCGCCGCGATCACCTTCGGGTGCTCGTCAAAGTATTCGGTGAGGCAGCTGTACACCAGGGAGTCCACGACGCCCCGGACCGCGGAGTTCCCGAGGCGCATCTTGGTCTGCCCCTCGAACTGGGGATGGGCCATCTTCAGGCTGATCACCGCGATGAGCCCCTCCCGCACGTCCTCGCCCCGGAGGGAGTTGTCGCTGTTTTTAAAGAGGTTCGCCCGCTTTCCCGCGGTGTTGATGGCCCGGGTGATGGCCGAGCGGAACCCCTCCAGGTGGGTGCCGCCCTCCCGTGTATTCACGCTGTTCACGTAGGTGTACACCGTGTCGGAGAATCCTTTCGTGTACAGCAGCGCGATCTCGGCCTCAACCTCGTTCTCCGCATCCTTCCCCTTCAGGCAGATGACCTCGTCGTGGAGCCGGCCTGCCTCGCCCACCAGGTGGGAGACGTACTCCGAGATACCGCCCTGAAAGCAGAAGGTCTCCCCGTCTCCGCTGCGTTCGTCGTGGATCCGGAAAGTGACCCCGCTGTTCAGGTACGCCAGCTCCCGGAGCCGGTGGGAGAGCACCTCGTAGTCGAAAATGACCGTCTCGAAGATGGTGGGATCCGGGAGGAAGGTGACCACCGTCCCGGTGAGGGAGAGGGGTGCGGCGGCCAGGAAGGCCGCGGGATCGGGAAGCCCCGTGTCAAACGCCAGGGCTTCCGCACCGTAGCGCCGCTGGTAGCGGGCCCGCAGGTCCTGGAGCGACTCCTTCTGGCGCTGGAGCCCCTTTGTCATCTGCCCCTTCTCGAACTCCATGGTGTACCGGTTCCCATTGCGATGCACCTGGGCAGAGAGCTGGGAGGAGAGGGCATTCACCACGTGCACCCCCACGCCGTGCAGGCCCCCCGAGACCTGGTAGGTGGCCTTGTCGAACTTGCCGCCGGCGTGGAGGATCGTCATCACCACTTCGAGAGCGGACTTGCCCTGTTCAGGCATCACGCCCACCGGGATCCCCCGGCCGTTGTCCTCGACGGTGCAGGAACCATCCCGGTGGATCGTTACGATGATCAGGGTGCAGAAACCACCGAGCGCCTCGTCCACGGAGTTGTCCACCACCTCGTAGACCAGGTGGTGGAGGCCCCGGGCATCAGTGGAGCCGATGAACATGGCCGGCCGCTTCCGGACCGGTTCCAGGCCTTCCAGAACGGTGATCGTGGATGCATCGTAGGTCTCAGGCATCGATGGACTCCGGGCAAATCTGGGAAAAAAAGCCTCTGTTCCGGGCAGCTATTCCCATTTCAGTACATATCGGCGTGAAAGCATTTATACTTCGTGGAGCCCGGAACGTCGGTGTGTCAGTCGTACTGACCCGTATCGGGATCCTTCACGCCGAGCGCGCGGTCCACAGCCACCGCGAGCCGATTCATGGTCAGGACCACCTCTGTTGCATCCTCTTTGTCCATGGATCCCGGCTGGTGCCAGTACACCTGCTTGCGCAGGATCTCCAGGATCTTCTCCACCTCGGTGTTTTTGAACTGCTCCGGAAGCGTCATCTCCTCCATGTGGTCTGCAGCACCCGGCCAGGCCTGGGCCGGGGCCTGGCCGAAGTGCTTGGCGAGCAGCATCAGGTTCACCACGAACCCCTTCCCGAACTTGGATGGCATGGGGAGATCCTTGCCGGGCAAGGGGATAGAGGTTATGAAAGGGGCAAGGGTTCAGGGCCTTCCTGCTCCCCCATTTCCCTTCTGAACATGGCTTCCCGCAGGCCGACCCATGGGAAGATCGCAAGGGAAGAGTCTATCCTTTCGTGGGGGTGGGGTCGGGAGGGGGCTCTGCCCCCCCCCCTCCCGTCGCCCTCCCCCGATGAGGATCTGTGATCAACAGGAGACAGGTACACGCCAGCTGATTGAAGAGAGGTATACTTTTTTTCTCATTCTGTGGGCCACCAGAAAATTCTCTATATCCCGATAAACAACGCGTGGGGATATGCGGAATGTGCATGACATCCTCCCGGAAGGCATCACCGGGGCAGGGAGAAGACCGCGGCCGCCGCAATTGGGATGGCCAGGCCCACGGCCAGGAATGCCCAGTCCCGGCGGGCAAGAGGTTTCTCTGCCACAAAGACGTGGGAGTGGCGTCCGTAGCCCCGGCAGAGCATGGCCGTGTAGGTCCGCTCCCCCTGCTCGTAGGATCGGACAAAGAATGTCCCGATGGTGTACCCGATCTCCCGGAGCCGGTACCGGTAGGGAAGGCGGTGGTCGAAGGGATCGAAGCACCGGGTGGCCAGCGAATGCTGGATCTTCCGGAACATGTACCCGAAAACAAAGAGGTACCGGACCATCATCCCGAGCATGAGCGAGAACTCCGGGGGAAGGCCCATCCGGGAGGCCCCCTCCAGCAGGTCCTGCATCCGGGTGGTGGAGGAGAGGAGGAGGATGAACGAGACCGAGACCACGAATTTGGTGAGGAGGATAAGCGCGAACCCGACCGACTCGGCATAGATATAGATGCCGGGCAGGACCGTGAAGACCGGGTGGAACTCGGGAGAGTACGGGTTCTTCAGAAAGATCTGGAAGAGGATGATGGTGCCCCAGAGCGGCAGGATCAGTGCCATCCGATGCACGTAGATCCTCGGCGAGAGACCCGAGAGCCCCCAGAGCACCGCAAAGAAGAGGAGGAGCACCACCCCTGCCTGGTACACGACCGGCGAATAAGGCACCACGACGATGGCGATGATGGCAGTAAAGGCCGCGACAATCTTCACCCGGGCGTCCAGCCGGTGGACAGGGCTCTGGCGGTAGGCATGCTTCTCGATGAAGAAGAGGTCCTCGATCATGGCTTCTTTCCGTATGCCTCGAGGAAGGCCTGTTCCGCCTGGGCGTAGGTGTAGGCCATCCGGACCGGGACACCGCTTTCGATGAGGGAGCGGATGAGTCGGGGCAGGACCGGGACATCCAGACGCACCGAGGCCAGGAGCTCGGGCTGGGCAAAGACCTCCTCCACCGTACCCTGGGCCACGAACCTCCCCTTCGCCATGACGTAGAGGTAGTCTGCCACCTCGGGGATCACCGAGACGTCATGGGTGGAGAAGATGACGGTCATCCCGAAGGTCCGGGAGAGGTTGTTGATCACGCCGATGAGCTCGCGGACCCCCCGGGGATCGAGCCCGGCCGTGGGCTCGTCCAGCACCAGCACCTCGGGTTCCATGGCGATGATTCCGGCAATGGCCACTCGCTTCTTCTCGCCACCGGAGAGGTGGTGGGGCACCCTATGGGCCAGATCCTCGATCCCCACCAGTTTCAGGGCCTCGTGCACCCGGTGGTGGACCGTCTCTTCGTCCAGACCCAGGTTCATGGGGCCGAAGGCCACGTCCTGCTCGACGGTGGGGGAGAAGATCTGGTCGTCCGGGTTCTGGAAGACCAGCCCCACGAACTTGCGTACCTCCCGGAGGTTCCGGCGGCTGATGGGCTCCCCCCGGATCAGCACCTGGCCTGAGGTGGGGGTGAAGATCCCGTTGAAGCACTTGAAGAGCGTGGACTTGCCGGCTCCGTTCGCCCCGATGACCGCGATGCGGGCGTTGCGGGGGGCCACGAAGTTCACGTCGTGGAGGGCGGTGACGTTCCCGGGGTAGACGTAGGAGAGATCGCGGGTCTCGATCAGGTGCATGGCAGGTGACTTCCCCTCTCAGGTGGGGAGGGAAAATAATAAGGATGTATTGTTCATTTCACGGGACGTGCCACCAGCCGGGAGATGGCCAGGATCGCGAGGAACGTGACGAGAACGCCCGCGACAAGGGCGACGATCTCGCCCGTCTTGCCCATCTCCTCCCCCATCGTGTAATCTGGGAGAGGGGACTCGTAGGAGAACCGGCCCGCAGCATCCTCGTTCACCTCGGCATCCGGCGGAGTGTCTCCCGTGAGGGTTTTATCCCCCTGGACAATGAGTGCTGTTGACTCCAGGCCGTCCGGATCCGGTGATGCCAGAAAGACTGCCGCAACCCCGATGAGAATGGCCAGCACGACCCCTGCGGCCACAAAGGTTTTGGTCTCCATTATACGGTCACCCCTTTCGTGACATTCACGATATCCGGCCTCACCGAAGCGATCAGGTGGAGCGCGACCACGGTGATGCCCCCCTCGATGACGCCGATGGCGGCATGATACAGCCCCATGCCCGCCAGGCCGAGATCCAGCGGGAAGGTACCGGCTATCCACATCTCCACGGCGGTCACGAGGGCCGGGACCAGGCATGCGAACCAGGCAGCGGCGAAGGCCGAGAGGTTCAGGTTCCGTGTGGCGGCCATCAGGCCTTTGTAGCTGTAAAAGCCCACGAACCCGCCGATAACCCCCATGTTCAGGATGTTGGCCCCCATGGTGGTGATACCGCCATCCCCGAAGATGACACCCTGGACGATCAGGACGAGCGAGAGGATGAAGACCGCGGCATACGGGGATCCCAGCACGATGGCAGCGAGGGCCCCGCCCACCAGGTGCCCGCTGGTACCCATGGTGACCGGCAGGTTGAAGGCCTGGATGGCGAAGATCCCTGCCGCCAGAACAGCCACCAGGGGCACCTTGGTCTCATCCATCTCCTGCCTGACCCACCGGAGGGAGAGGGAGATGAAGACAAGCGCAACTACCCAGTAGAATATCCCCTGGGGGATGGGCATAAAGGCATCCGGGATATGCATGGTTCACCGGGCAATAGTAGCACATCATTGCATAAAAGTGTTACGAATTCGAAATGGAATAATTTTAAGTAAGAAATGCGCGTACGCCTGGACCCACCAGTATGCCGGCCGCCCGGATCACCCGTGGATTCGCGAGGAGCCGCCGTGCCAGGGCTACCGGCCGGTCCATATCCCCCTGCCGGACGATGATCTCTGTGATCTCGGGGTCCCGGAGGGCATCGAGCATCGCGTCCATCTCCCCGGCGGTCATCTGCTGCCGGATGCGCAACAGGTGCCACCCGATCTCCAGCTCCCTGCCGAAGTCCTCCTTCCACCGGCGCTCATAGTCTGCCAGGTCCCGGTCTCTGAAAGTTCCCCGCCGGCAGCACTCCGCTGCCACTGCCGCCGCGTGTAGCGCGGACCGGACGCCGGTGTAGACCCCGCCCCCTGAGGTCGGCTTCACCAGGCCGGCTGCATCCCCCACGAGGAGAGTCCGTGCACCACTGGTGCGTTCTGCGGGTCCCAGCGGGATGGCCCCGCTCACCAGGGCCAGGCAGGAACCGCCGTGTTCCCCCAGGAACCGGCCGAACCGCTCCTTCACGTCCCTGCACCCGGCCAGGCCCACCCTCGCCCGGCCCTCCCCCGCCGGGATCACCCAGCCGAAGAAGTCCGGGGATGCATGGGGGTAGATCCCCACCATCTCCTGATCTCCCCGGAACGGTACCTCAGCCTGCAGGGCTGAGAGGACCAGACGGGGCCTCGGAAGACTCCGCATCCGGGCCACCGGTGACCGGACACCGTCAGCCGCGATCAGGATGCGGAACGGGATCTCCCCCCGCCCCCCGGGACCGCGGGTCAGGACCCCGTGCCCGGAGAGGCCGCAAACCGCAGTCTTTACGCGGAACTCGGCCCCTGCGCGGGCAGCGGCCCCTGCCATCTCCCGGTCCAGCGCCCCCCGGTCCACGACGTGGGCCTTCGGCTCCCCGGCGTCGATGGTGAGGGGAGTCCCCTCGGAATCATAGATCTTCGTTCCCTTCATGGTGGCCAGGATCACCCGCCGGGAGACCCGGCAGGCCTCGAATGCGGCGGTGGAGAGGAGGCCGGCACACTGCACCGGGTGGCCGATAGTGCCGTGCTCCTCGATGCAGAGGGTGGAGAGCCCCTGCTCCGCGCAGGCGCGCGCCGCCGCTGTCCCGCAGGGTCCTGCCCCGACCACCACCACATCGTGCATCGCTGGTGTACCTGTGGAGTGGAGGTGGTACTTATGGGCAGCCGTTGGATGAAGAGGTTTTGAATTCCTCGCATGGTCATTCAGTTCGTCCGATTGGAGTGGAATATTCTCACCGGGGGAGGGCAACGGGAGGGGGCGGAGCCCCCTCCCGGTCCCACCCCCGTGATGATAGTCAGATCCGAGGTTTATTCGCCGTCTCATTCCCGTCCATAGGTTTTCGATATCCGGGATCCCATACTCCTGAAATGACCAATACACCCGAGTTCCGGTACAAGCAGTGCCTGATCCTCCGCTCGGACGTGAAGATGTCCTGCGGGAAGATGTGCGCCCAGGCCGGCCACGCGTCCATCGCGGCCTACGAGCGGTGCGATCGGGCGACCCGGGACCGGTGGAGGGAGGAGGGGCAGAAGAAGGTGGTGCTGAAGGTGGCGGGCGAACGGGCGCTCCACGAGCTGAAGGCCATCGCCGAGGCGGCAGGGATCTCTGCCGCGTTGATCCAGGACGCCGGCCTGACCGAGATCCCCCCGGGCACCATCACCGCCCTGGGCCTGGGGCCGGCGCCCGTGGACCAGATGGACCGGATCACCGCCGGTCTCTCCCTCCTCTGAGGAGAGCTGATGGTGCGGGGGGCTTTACCGGAATCAGCACGACCGGGTTACGGCCAGGAGTCCCCGTGGCCCCTGGAGCGGGAACTGGAGATGCGGTGGTACGGCACCGCAGTCCCCGGCATCGGCGGACATCTCCGGGAAAGCCCCGAAGACTTCATGGTGGAGGAGGTGGCGCCCCTCCCCGGCACCGACGGTGATTACCTGCTCGTGCGCCTCGCGAAGCGGAACTGGGAGCAGCAGCACCTGGTCCGGGAGCTCGCCCGCCGTCTGGGTATCTCCCACCGCAGGATCGCCTGGGCCGGTACCAAGGACCGGCGCGCGGTCACCACCCAGCTGATCTCCCTGTACCGGGTCACGGAGGAGCAGGTCCGGCAGGTATCCCTCCGCGATGTCACCCTGGAACCTGTCGGCCGGGCGCGGGAGGCGCTGGCCCTGGGACAGCTGGAGGGGAACCGGTTCGGGATCCTGATCCGGGGCTGCGATCCCCGGGACCTCCAGGAACGGGTTGCCCGGGTGGCTGAAGAGGTCGCCACCGGGATCCCGAACTACTACGGGATCCAGCGGTTCGGCGTGATCCGGCCCATCACCCACGCCGTGGGTGAGGCAATCCTGCGGGAGGAGTGGGAGGAGGCGGTCATGATCTACATCTCCCGTTCCTTCCCGCAGGAACCGGAGGGGATCCGGGCAGCCCGTCAGGCGTTCCGGGAGGGCCGGGATGTGCGGCAGGCCCTGCGGGAGTTCCCCGTGCACCTCACCTACGAGCGGGCGATGCTCCACCACCTCCAGGAGATACCGGAGGACTACCGGGGGGCCCTCCGGGTACTGCCGCCCCGGCTCCTCTCGCTCTTTGTATCGGCCTTCCAGTCCTGGCTCTTCAACGCGCTCCTCTCGGAGAGGGTGAGCACAGGCGGAACACCGGCCGTGCCGGTACCGGGAGACCTGATCCTCTTTCCCGACGGGAAGACCGATGTGGTGACACCGCCCAACCTCCCCGCCGCCCGGCTCCAGATCAGCCGGGGGCGGGCCCGGACCGCCCTCTTCATCCCGGGCGTTGACTTCGGGGCGCACCCCGGCTCCGATACGGGCACGCTCCGGGATCTCGTGGGCCAGCGGGGGATCAGCGCGGAATCCTTCCGGCAGGCATCCGCCTTCGTGGGAGCTGCCTATGCAGGCACGGTCCGCCGGATGCTCCTCTCCCCTGCGGTGACGGCACGCACCGAAAGCGATACGGTGCACCTGGCCTTCACCCTCTCGGCGGGGGAGTACGCCACCACCGTCTGCCGGGAGTTTATGAAAGCCGATCCCCTGCAGATGATCTAGGGAGGCTGGCGAGGCTCCTGGCCCCGTCGATGGCGGTGTGCAGGTTCCCCAGCTCGTCCACGAGCCCGTATCTGATGGCATCCTCCCCGCGGAGGATCCTGCCGTCCTCGATGAGGGATCGCGAGATGTTCCGGGCAGCGGTGATGTCGGCAATGAGCCGCTCGGAGGATGCGTTCACGATATCCTGGGCATACGAGAGCTCCTCCCCTGTCATGGGCCGGTAGGGTGAGGCCATGTCCTTGCGGGAGCCGCTCTTCACAATCGTGACGTTCAGCCCCTCGTTCTCCAGCCAGCGGCTGATGTCGGTGAAGGTCCAGATGGTCCCGATCCCCGCGGTGATGGTATCCGGGTTGGCATAGATCCGGTCCCCGTGGGCACTGATGGCGTATGCCGCGGAGGTGGCGATGTCCCCCATGGAGATGACGACGGGCTTCCTCGCCTTCGCATACTCGATATCGGTGATGATCTCCTGGGCTGCTGCCGGAGTACCACCCGGGCTGTTCACCCGGATCACGATGGCCTCCACCAGGGGGTTGTCGGCCGCGTCACGGATCAGCCGTCCCACGTACTCGCTCCCGGTCGCCCCGTCGCCGAAGAAATCACCGGTGTAGAGATCCCCCTCAACGGGGATCACGGTCACGGAGGTCTCCCTTGTGTAGGAAAAGAAGCTGGCTGCAGCGGCCAGGACCGCAATGGCAACGAGAATGATGATAATCGCTTTCCGGGCTCTCCGCCAGGCCCCGCGCCTCTCGGTCAAGCGGATCTGCTCCTCTAAAAATCCCATCGCATCTCACCCCCGGTACAGCACCCTGTATTCGGAGACCAGGTTGGTGCCGCAGAGGTAGAACCGGGTCATCTCCAGCCGGATCATCTCCTCCTCCGACTCGATGTGCATCCCACCGACAAGGGAAGGTGTGTCGGCACCGCCCACGATGAAGGGGAGGTGGATGAGCCGGATCTCGTCCACCAGCCGGGCCTGAAGCATGTGCCAGTTCAGGGTGGGCCCGCCCTCGATCATCATCTTCCGGACCCCGAAGTCCTTCCAGAGGATCTGCATGAGGAGGGGGAGATCCACGTCCTTCTCCCCTGCCACCACCACCTTCGCACCCCGGTCCCGGATGGCCTGCACCCGGTCCGGAGGAGCCCGGCCGCTCACCGCAATGACGGTGGGGGCATCCGGCTTCAGCACGTTGGACTCCAGCGGGATGTCGGCCCGGCTGTTGGGGATCACCCGAAGCGGGCTCTTCCCCGGCACCAGCCGGACGGTGAGGAAGGAGTTGTCGATCTTGATGGTGTGGGACCCCACCATGATGGCATCGCACTCGGCCCGGGTCTCGTGGAGCAGGATCTCGGTCTCGTGGGCCATGTACTTCATCAGGATCTTGGAGGAGGCGCCCTTCCGGAGGGTCAGCTTCCCGTCCGCGGTGATCTCGGACATCATCAGCACATGGGGGCGAGGGGTCGTCGGATCCATACCGTTCCCTCAGATCTCCGGGGCGGGATGAGAAGAAGATTTGGGTCACTTCGCAAGGATTTTACCGTTTGGGGATCCCAGTACTCGGGATGAACATCACTGCGCTCCGGCCCAGGTTCATCGGCTACCTGGAGCCGATCGCAGACCTCTGCATCCGGGCGGGCCTCACTCCCAACCAGATCTCGGTGGTCTCCATCGGGTTCGGCCTTCTCTGCGCCATCCTCTTCCTCCTCCACCAGTCGGCCCTGGGGGCCCTCGCCCTCCTCCTCTCCGCCATCCTGGATCTCATCGACGGATCCGTGGCCCGGAAGATACAGAACTCCACCCGGTTCGGGGCGGCCTTTGACTGGATCGCCGACAAGTACGTCGATGCCCTGGCCATCCTGGGGGCAGGATTCTCGGGCGTCCCCATCCTGACCCGGTTCCTCCCGGTTTCCCCTGCCGCCGACCTGGCGGTGGTGGCGCTGGCCATCTTTGGGTCCATGATGAACACCTTCATCAAGCCGGTGGTCTACGCCGAGGTGGGGTACACCGAGCGGAAGGAGGGGAAGATCGAGGACCCGCTGGAGGGGATCGGGTTCTTCGGGAGGCCGGAGACCGTGATCGTGCTCATCGCGGGCGGCCTCACGGGATATGTATGGCTTGCCATCCTGGCCATCGCCGTCTTCACGAACCTCTCGGCTATCGAGAGGATCCTGTACCTCCACGGGCGGCTGGGATGAGGTCATCCCGGTAGATGGTCACGAGAGCGGACGCCCACTCGGCCAGCTGCGGGATCAGGGTGAAGAGGCCATA
>JAJRCY010000012.1 GCA_028678715.1 Methanomicrobiales archaeon
AACGTACCCGTCGCCAGCACGAACGGGTCGGTACAGGTCAGGGACCGCTTCACCAGGGCATAGTACCCCGCGTCTGCGACGGCACCCACCAGGGCAAAGAGGGACCAGATCACAGGGAAGAGATGCGTTCCCTGTCTATATAGGGGTTCGGACCATCGGTACTGGCCTTCTCTGTATCATCAGAAAAAGGGGGGGTTTGGGACCGGTCTCAACCGGGATGATTCCCCCAATCCACAGTTTGACCGGCAGTATATCACGGTGATTCAGGGCTGGGTGTAGTCCCCTTTCATGGACCACGTGACCGTTCCCTCTCCCTTCGAGAATGTCTTTTGCTGTATTCCGGACAATCCTCCGCAGACGTCAGCCTGGACGTTCACGGTGGTGTCCCACGGCACATGCACCTTGCCGCCGTTGGCGATATTGCCGATCCCGGTCACCCGGGTCTGCAGGGGGCAGTTCACGCCCGCCAGGTCAAAGACGAACTTCACCGTCGCGTACTCGTAAACGAGTTCCCTGGCACCCGCGCCAAAGCGCGTTGTCTGCCATGGGCCGCTGATGGTACCAATGCCGGGGGTACTGGTCCAGGCGCGGTACCTGAAATCAGTATCGGCCGGGACCTCGAATTTGTCATTGTATCCCGTGTACACAAAGAGGCCCTCAATCTCCAGGAAATACGTAGTCCTGTCATAGAGCTGAGTCATGCCGTTGATGAGCTTGACCTTCACCGTTGCGTACTCCACGTCGAGGGGCTGATCACCGGCAACGAAAGAGGCTGTCTGCGACGGGCCGATGAGGGTGTTCACCTTCGCGCGATAGTCCACGAAGGTCCGCGGTGGGACATGGAACTCCTGGCCGTTCTCAAACGTGCCAATATCCTCCACCTCAAGGGTGTATGGCCAGGACAGGTCATCGGGTCCATTGTAGAGGTGGACCTGTACCGTCGCATACTCGTACGTGAGGGTCTGGTCAGGTGGACCGATGGTGGCGGTCTCCGTCGGACCCCAGACGGAACCGATGGCGGTCGTCGTAACGGCGTCGAAGGAAGCGACCGCACCCTCCGGCGCATAGAAGACCTCGCCCGTGCCCCTCTCGTCGACGTCATAGACATACAGGTAATAGGTCGGGCGATTCAGCGGATCACCGTTGTTGTGAAGCTGGACCGTCACTTCCGTGTACTCGTAAGCCAGCCACTGGGGGCCGGAGCCGAAGGACCCGGCCAGCAGGGAGCCACACATACTGTTGGTGCAGGCCTGGTAGGGGACCTGGGTTCCCGCCGGGACCTCGAATACCTCACCGTTGAACTTTTGCCCGATGGGGTCTGCGATCAACAGATACTGGCCAGCGGAACCATCCAGTACCGTCGATCCGTGATGGAGGTAAACCTCGACCGAAGCGTACTCCACGGCCAGCTGGTTTACACCGTCGCCGATGGTGACAAGCCCGGATCGGGGTCCCCTGATGGAACCGGTGTAGGCCACGTAGGTGACGGCCCTGGGAGCATTCAATATGAACGTATCCTCATTGTGAAACCTTCCCAGGATCGTGGTTGATGTTCCATCGAAGACATCGATGTAGTAGGAGCTGGTGATACCGGGTTCCAGCCCGACCCCGTCATTGTGCAGGAATACCGTTACTGTGGTCGGCACCGCGGCGACCGCTGCAGGGATGATCAGCAGCAGCACCGCGAGGACCACACCATAGATTTCCAATCGCTTCATTTCCTCTGCCTCCTTTTTCCTTTCCTGACCCGGGGACCCGTATGGGTGCCCGGGCTCATTCATATCCTGTTCGCATGACGGTACCGTGTTCACGGTCCCAAAAGGGGAGACTTGCGTCTATGATGGGGTTGCGGGGGTGGATCGCTCTTCCTGGGTGTTAATCCGCCCTGCTGTATCGGATCGGTGGTGGGGGTGGGATCCTTCCAGGCAGTACCGGAGTCCCTTTCTCCTCATGCCGGACTCCTGGTGCCCTTCCGGGTATGGAGGGATCCCTGCGCTGCTGAAGGTATTGTTCCGGTATTCCGACCTTCCCACTGCCTGTATTCAGGGGAATATTGGTATCGCTCTCCGGGGCTGTGAACCCATAATGATGCGGAAGGGAACAGGCCGGCCGTACCCCGTTCCCGTTCCACTCCCTTCTCTACTGAAGTTCTTTATAAATATTTCCCTTTGTGTTAATGATAATTGTTGATTTCTTCCAAGAATGTTCATGATAAGGCATTGATATCAATATGAATTCTTTACATTTTTTTATTACTACCCAGCCGGGGTGACGCAACACCATAGGACGCGCGGGGGCAGAAACGGGAATGCCCCTGGCCGGCAGGGTGTGTGCGGTTGCGTATCACCGGGCCTCCCGGAAGGATTCCCGGATGGCAGTCCCACGGATCCCACCGGGTGCAGGAAAGATGAAAGGCCCGGAAATTCCTTACCCGGTTCCCGGCCGGCAGGTCCGGACTGTTTCCATGACCCGAACGTCCCTTCTCCGGTGGGGATACCAGCCTCCGGGCACAGGTTTATCCCTGCCTGAAGGCCAGCTCCGGTACAGGATTCCATGGGTCCGCGACCACGTTGTTTCAACCGGTTCCTGCTGGCGGTCATCCTTCTGCTTGCCCTGATCCTCTCCAGCGGGTGCACGCTGCCGACGGAGGAAGGCCCCCGCATTCTGGTGCCTGGGCCGTCCCCGACACCCCCGGCGGAGACACCTGCGACCGGGACACCCACCGGTCCCTACCCAACAATCCCGGCATCGGTCTCCCTGCCCCTGGCCGGGACCCCGACGGCCGAAAACCCGCCGGGGACCGTGACCGTGCGGACCTTCACCTTCCGCTCCGGTGCAGGGACGTACACCCTTTCCGTTCCGGTGAGGGAACCGCCGGCATCCGCTGCTCCCATGTCCCGTGAGGACGACTGCCCGATGGCCCGGTGGCAGGCAGGGAGCGAGGGGCAGGTCTCCTCCTATTACCTGGGCAGGATCTTCTCGGCAGAAGAGGAGGAACTGTACACCGCCCTTCTCCGGGAACTCTCCCGGATCCGGCGCATGGAGGGGCTCAATGATGACGAGTACCTGGAACTGGTCACGAACTTCATCCAGCAGGTCCCCTATGACCCGGACGCACCCCTCTGCCCCCGGACCCCTTCTGCCGTGATCCGGGAGGGCACGGGTGACTGCGACGAGAAGAGCGGGCTCCTCCTGGGGCTCCTCTCCCATGAGGGATATGACGTGGCCCTCCTCCTCTTCACAGAGCAGCACCATGCCACGGCCGGGGTCCGGATCATCTCCCCCACCCGCCCCTCCTTCCGGGTCTTCGGGCCGGCTGGGAGGAACTACGTGTACATGGAGACCACCGGTCCCGCGCTCATCGGGCTGTACCAGTCCCCCTTCGCAACGGCGGCACCGGTGGTGGTCCCGGCGGGGAACGGCACGACCCGCTACCGGGCCATCAACGACGTCATGTATATCGTCGGTGTCCAGAAGCGGATGGAAGAGCGGATGGCATTCCTGGCCGCGACCGGGACCGATCACCTCCGGGAGATCAACCGTCTGGAGGTCCGGCTCACCAACGGGACCTACGATACCCGCGACGAATTCGATGCAGATTATGCCCGGTATTTTCGGCTGATCACGGAGTACAACCGCATGGGTGAGGATTTCCAGGCCATCCAGGAGGTCTACCAGTTCCTCCGGGACCACCAGTACGACCGGGCCGGGTGCCGGGCACGGATCGACAACAGCAAGGTGGAGCTGCTGCTGTGAGGGCACGCGGACCCCGCATGCTCCACTCTCGTCATTGGCTGACTATCGGCATCTCCGTCGTGGATGCGGCGTGGTATTCCTCTCCCCGGGATGCCCGTTTGCCATCGCCGTCCGGCGGGAGATGATCTTTCACATTTTTTTTCGGGTGCAGACCGGCGGTTTCCCATGATATTGATTCAATAACAGAGAATAAATGACGATAAACACCTGATGATAGAAGGATAAAATAGCCATGCTTATATATTATGAAGGAAAATGAATTGCTCATAGGACAGGTATGAACGACACCCACGTCCGAATCCTGCAGGTGGCCCTCCTGGCCCCCCCTGCAGCAGCACTCGGCTTTGCGAGGGGAATCGACGTGACGGTCACCCACGGGATGGTCGCAGGAGTCCTCACCTGCACATTCATCGTCTCTGCCATCATGGTCCTGGGCTTTGTCATGGGCGAACTGTATGGCTCCATGACGGGACGGCAGACCGTAAGATCCTCCATCCCGCGGTACCAGAAGAAGATCACGCCGGATATCCTCTGACAGGCCGGTTCGCTGCGGCGCGGGAAGATTCCCGCGCCAGCGGACCCCCCCGGAAAGGGGGGACTCTCTCTTTTTCAACGCGGGAAAGCCCGGACATTCCAGATTCGATTCGTTCCGCCCTGAACGAGGATCCCTCACGGGTACTCGTGTACGAACGGGTCCGGCACCCCGCATTCCATTATGATCTCAGTACCCCTGTTTCACCCACCAGTCGGCGATCTCACCTGCCGATGTGATCCAGGCATTCCTGTCACGGGCACAGGCGAGAAGCTTCCGGTAGATCTGCAAGTGGGTACGATGGACCGCGCTCATGAAGATGGGGGTATGGAAGAGCACGGTCATCACCCCCCGGCACGCCGCCACACGGTCCATCATCGTGGCAAGGCGCTGCCACAGGTCAGGGGGACGGGAGAGGGCCTGGCTCTGATCCATCATGCAGAGGGGGATCTCCAGGATATCCATCTCCCTTCCGGTCCGGAGATCGAAGGGCCTGAAGGGATGGCACATGCCGTTCCGGAACCCGGGCGTCCCGGGATACCCCAGGGTGGTGTCGTAGAGAAAACCGGCCTGTTCCAGGGATACCCACGTCTCCGGGACCTGGATCCGGAGGAAGTGGTTCCGGTATCCCCGTACCTCTGTCCGGAGCATTGCCTCGAGACGGGTCTTCTCCTGATGCATCGCCTGGGCATCCGCATAGCTGTAATAGCCGCCGTGGATACCCACCTCCCACCCCCGGTCCTGGATCTCATCCAACTCCGCTGCCAGATCCTCGATGTGGTAGCGGAACCGGTAGATATCCCGATCGGTGGCCATGAAGTAGAAGGATGATGTCCCGCCGTACTCCTCCTCCAGATCCATGATCTGGTGAAATGCGCGATAGTGGCGGGGGAACCAGGGGAGGGGGGGGTCATTCCTCCCCTGCCATGGAAGGGAGGGGAGATGGGTGGTGAGGGCGAGGAGGCTCTGGAACGTATGGGAGAGGGGGGGCCGGACCTCATCCACGTCATGGGTCAGGCAGAGGGCAAAGTCCCGGCCATCGGGATACTCCACGGTGTAGCCATGCTCCACCAGAAACTCGGAGACCACGGGGCGGGCTATCTCCCTCCACCGGCTGGCTGAGGACGGGAAACGCCCGTGCCTGTCCAGGAGGGGGAAGCCGTATTCCTCCTTTCGGGTGTAGAGATCCCACAGCTGCGGATTGGCCTCGAGGAGCTGCTTCAGATCATCCCCCATGGGACCTCCCGGAACGGACTGTACGAGCGGAAACGCCGTGAAGAGATACCTCATCCTCCCCGGGTTTAACGGTATCGATCGAGACTCTGCAGGGGTCGTCGTTGCCAGGGGCCGGACGACCCCGTTCTGCAGCGGACACGCGGAGATGCTCATCCCGTTCCATGAAGACCCCCCTGCCACCCCCCGTCTCCGGCCGGCAGGGGCGAAACCCATGCCTGTCCGTGGACCCGAACCCTATATCGGGTTCAGGATCCGGTCCCTTTTCTCGTAAAGTATCACGGCCCCGATAAGGGAGACGATCGACAGCATGAGGTCCTCGGAGAGGCTCATCTCCCCCGCTTCCAGCGGGGTCGGCAGGTCCAGCGCTCCGGAAAAGCCGGCCGCGAGCCCCAAAAGGACCAGGAGAACGATGGCTGCCGGGAAGAGGCGCCGACCTGGAGACGCAGGGTCATGGCCGGTCCACGTGGCGATCCGTTCATGGAAGATGAGGGCCGCGAGCAGGATGATTACCAGGAGAAAGATCCACTCGGAAACGGAGGATACCTCGGCCAGGGACTTCACGGCGACGTACCCGGCACCCCCGCAGGCGCAGGGCAGAAGCGGCCCGAGGGCCGGGTAGACCCAGGTCACCGGGTCCAGCCATGCCAAGTCCATGACCTGGTGGAGCAGGACACCGGCAGGGAGGAGAAGGGCAAGACCGGTATGGTATCCGCGAGAGACGATGAGGGCTGCAGCCAGGATGATGAGACAAAAAAGCAGCGTATGGCCGAAAGTCTGCCCGATACTGGTGGGACCGGGAAAGATAAAGAGGGCGAGGGGCTTGTCCAGGAGATCGGGGAGCAGGGCCCCCAGGACGGCCACGCCGACCGCCGGGCGTATGCGGAGGAGATAGGATACAGAGATCCCGAGGACCATCCCTGCAAAGACGTGGCTGAGGATCAACATCACGCACCCTCTCCATCCATCCCTCATGAATCTTCGGATCTGACCGGGATCCGGCGATGACAGAACTCCCTTGTGGGGGCCCGGGCGGGGATGATCGCGAGTGGGTGCTCCTCCCACTCTCTGTATTCCGGGCGGAGGTACTGGCATGCCAGAAATGGGATCGCCTGGGATCGTCTGGATGGCACGTGCCCGCCACCCGGAGTGGAGAGATGCCCCCGTTACCATCTCATCGGGACCGGGGAGAGAGCAGGTGGACTTCCGCCGCTCCCCCGCTGCCAGATATTTTTCACAGATATTATCCCCAGAAAACGCAAAGCAATTCCCACACAATCCCCCCTGCCCTGCGAGCATCCTGCGGGGCGTGAGGGAGGTTGCGGTTGGGAGTGTGCCCGTGGTCCGCGACTTTACCCTTGAGAAGTACCGGCACCTCTGCCGCTGTCTCCTGGATCGGGGTTTCACTCCGGTGACCCTCTCCGGTTATCTCCTGCAGCCGAACCGGGAGCCGTCCCGGTGCGTCATCCTCCGGCACGATGTGGACCTCTTTCCCTCGACCGCCCTGCGGATGGCGACCCTGGAGCGGGACCTCGGCATCCAGGCCAGTTACTACTTCCGCTACCCCTTCACCTTTCACCCCCCCACCATCCGCGCCGTTGCCGCCCTGGGTCATGAGGTGGGCTACCACTACGAGGTCCTGACCAAGACCGGGGGGGATGCTACCCGGGCGGTCCGTCTCTTCGGCGAGGAACTGGCAGCCTTCCGGGCGGTGTGCCCCG
This sequence comes from Methanomicrobiales archaeon, assembly GCA_028678715.1. Lineage (GTDB taxonomy): Archaea > Halobacteriota > Methanomicrobia > Methanomicrobiales > JACTUA01 > JAJRCY01. The sequence continues at coordinate 7,243 of JAJRCY010000012.1, forward strand.
TCGTGACGGTTGCTGCCCATGGCGGGTCGCGCTCGGTCCATGATAACCGGGACCTCTGGAACTGGTGCCAGTTCCGGGACTTCGATCTCCTGGGAGAGGCCTATCTCTCCATCCCGGACTTCCTGTACTTCTCCGACACCGGCCGGACGTGGAGTCCCCGACACAAGGTGAGGGACAGCATCAGGAATGGAAGGATCCTGCCGGACCATGTCAGTACCACCGCCGAACTGATGGAATGGGTGGGTATGACAGACGAGAAGCACCTCTCCCTCAACGCGCATCCCGTGCGCTGGCCTGCGGGGATTGGCGAAGAGGTCATATCCGCCGGCGGGGATTTCCTGTACAACCTGGTGAAGCGCACCATCCGGGGCATACGGAGCATGAAATCATCCCCTCTCGAGACGGACCGACCCGGGCAGGGGTAGAATCACCGGCAGCGGAGTTCCCAAAGGTGAGCGGCCTGCAGGAGAGGGGGGGGATACCGTCACAGGGGGTCACCACGGCCATCCCGATATCATATTTACCTTGCTGAGTGAACAGTATGCGGGAATTTTCCGGTGAACCATGAAAATTGTCGTGGATATCGGGCACCCGGCACACGTGCATGTGATGAGGAACTTCATCCGCGCGATGGAGAAGAGAGGCCACGAATTCCTCATCACTGCCACCGATAAGGAGGTCATCATCGACCTGCTGGAACGGTACGGGATCCCCCATCATAACCTCGGCCGGATGGGGCGGTCCCTCTCCGCAAAATTCCTCTTTCTCCTGGCAACGGATTACCGGATGCTCAGGCTGGTCCGGGGGTTCAGGCCGGACATTTTTGTCGGTGTGGGATCCATCCGGGCAGCACACATCGCATGGCTTCTCCGCAAACCCTGCATCAACTTTGAGGATACGGAGCATGGCACAGAGCAGCTCCGGCTCTATCTACCCTTCGTCAGTGCCGTCTGTACCCCATCGTCCTACCTGCGGGATCTGGGAGAGAAGCACATCAGGTATGACGGCACCCATGAGCTGGCATATCTGCATCCTGCCTGGTTCAGTCCGGATCCGACGGTGCTGAACGAGCTGGGTCTCGACAAGGGGGACAGCTTCTTCATCGTCCGCCTGGCGGCCTTCACCGCCACCCACGATACCCGGAGCGAGCATTTCCGGCGTGAGTATCTCCCCCAGCTCCTCCAGCGACTGGACAGGGAGGGGAGAGTCCTGATCTCCACCGAGGTACCGCTGGATGCATCCCTCCAGCGGTACCTCTTCACCCTCCCTCCGGACCGGTACCACCATGCCATGGCATATGCCCGCCTCTACATCGGGGAATCGTCCACCAGTGCAGAGGAGGCGGCACTTCTGGGGACCCCCGCATTGAACTTTGAACGGATTCTTGTCAATGGTGTACCGCATACCTTTGGCGAGTTCAGCGGGGTTCTTTCGGAACTGGAGAACCGGTACGGGCTCGTGTACTGTTTCCACAATGAGGATGCCCTCCTGGGTCGGCTGGATGACCTGCTCTCGCGGGATGTTTCTGCCGTCCGGGAGGAGTGGCAGCGGAAGCGGGAACGCCTGCTTGCTGAGAAGATCAATGTGACAAAGTTCATGGTATGGTTTGTTGAGAATTATCCGGAGAGTTTCCGCGCCATGAAGGACGACCCGGGTCTCCAGAAGCAGTTCCACTGAGGTCAGGAGCTCTGAAATGTGTGATCCCCATGATTCCCCTGGCAAAACCCACCATCACCGATGACGACACCCGGGCGGTCCGGGTCGTCCTTGAATCGGGGAATATCGCCACCGGATCCGTGGTGAAGGAGTTTGAGGGCAGGTTTTCCGAGTACATCGGGAAGAAGCATGCCATCGCAGTGAATTCCGGCACCATCGCCCTCTATCTCGCCGTCCGGGTGCTGGGCCTCCACCGGGTCATCCTCCCGGCCATTACCTGCCCTGAAGTCCTGAACGCTGTCGTGCATGCGGGGGCCGAGCCGGTGATCGTGGATGTGGAGGAATCCACCCACAACCTGGACCCGGACCAGCTCCGGGGGGACCGGGTCCGGGGTGCCGATGCCGTCATCATCACCCACTGCTACGGCCACCCTGCCAGAATGGATGAGATACGGGATACCTGCCGGGAAGAAGGGTGGACCCTTGTGGAGGATTTTGCCCAGTCCACGGGAGCAGTGTACCGGGGGAAGCGGTGCGGGAGTCTGGGCACCATTTCAGTCACCAGCTTCTATGCCACCAAGTCCCTTACCACCGGGCATGGGGGCATGATCCTCACGGATTCGGATGAGACGGAACGCCTGCTCAGGATAGCCCGTGGCGACGATGCCTACCAGTACCTGGAGAACTTTGCGCCCCTGAACCTGAAAATGACGGACTTCCAGGCGGCGATGGGGATCCGGCAGCTCGGGCGTCTCGAGGAGTTTGTGGAGAGGAGGAGTCGGGTGGCATCGATGTACCGGGACCGGCTGAAGGACGTGGAAGGAATCACCCTTCTCCAGGAACGGGACGGGGTGAGGAACTGCTACTACAAGGTGGTGGCCATGGTATCCGGAACCAGCAAGGAGACCTTCATTTCGCGGATGCGGGAGCGGGGTGTGCACATCGGAATCGGGTACGATCCGCCCCTCCACCTGACCCGGATCATGACGAGCCGCGGCAGGACCGCAGGACACCTTCCCGTGGCGGAACGATGTGCTGCGGAAGGAGTCTCCCTGCCCGTGTTTCCCTCCATGAGCCGGGAGGACGTGGACCGGGTATGCGGTGCTGTCAGGGAGGTGCTCCGGTAATGCGCACACCGGACCGGATCCTGATCCTGTCCCCCCACCCCGACGACGGGGAGATCTCGGCGGGGGGCACCATCGCCCGCCTCGCCGAGGAGGGGCATGAGATCCACTACATGGCCTTTTCGTCCTGCGAGAAATCCCTCCAGCCCTGCGATCCGCTGGACATTCTGAAGCAGGAATGCCGTCAGGCCACCGGGAGACTTGGCATTCCGGCAGAAAACCTGGTCCTTCTCGACTTTGAAGTGCGGGAGTTCCCCCACCACCGCCAGGAGATCCTAGACCGGATGATTGAACTGGGCCGTACCATCCAGCCGGATCTCGTGATCGCCCCATCTTCCTTTGACACCCACCAGGACCACCAGGTCATCTACCACGAGAGCATCAGGGCTTTTAAAAAGATCTCCTCCATCTGGGGGATGGAGCATCCCTGGAACAACATCGTCTTCCGGACGGATATCTTCGTGGCCCTGGAGGAGCGGCACCTGGAGAAGAAGATAGGGGCTCTCGCCCAGTACAACTCCCAGTCCTACCGTCCCTACTTCTCGGCTGACTATATCCGGTCCTCGGCCTATACCCGCGGGATGAACGTAGGTGTCACCTATGCCGAGGTCTTTGAGTGCATCCGGATGATGATGTAGGGGGGGAAGGCCCCGGGACGCTCCCGGGGGCTCCCCCCCTCTCCCGCCGCGTGTCCTGAGGTTTTCTCTGGTCGAAAAATGACAGTGTCACCTGATTTTTCATTCTGCTACCGGGACGCTCTTGGGGGCTCCCGCCCCCGCCGCGTGGGCATCCCCCCGGGAGGATTGGGTGATCTTCAGTAATATCGACATACCGAACCATCCTTATGGTGGGGGGGGTCGTCCGTGCGGCGTGGAACCGCAGATGCTCCCGGAGCATCCCCGGCATCCCGCGGGTGGGATGTCAGAAAAGAGATATGTTATTGTGACGGGGCCGGTGCACCCGTACCCTCAGCATCCGGGGCGGGAACCCGGCGGAGCCACTCCTCCCTCCAGAACGAGAAGCACGCCCGGTCGCATCCGCCGTGGGAGGACCCGTCGCACCAGACGCCCTCGAGAAACACCGTCGGGCTCCCGATGGTCCGCATCTCCTGGTTGGTCTCCAGGACGATGTTCTTCACCTTTTTGAAGACCCGGAACCTCCCGCCGCAGAACTGCTGCATCTCCTGCATGAAGAGGAGGCCGCGGAGGCGCCCCCGGCTGTCCAGGGTGGCCTGTATCTCCCTCAGCGGCCGTACCTCGACCCATTCGCCGGGTTCCAGGTTCAGTATTCTCGCGTCTGCCGGGGTATCCCCTGGCCTCAGTGTTCCTGCCATAGCCCTCCTGTAGAGTAATCGCAGGCGCATGATCCTGCGTGCGATCTCCGGGATCACGGGATGCCGTTCGCCGATCTCGTAGACCTTTCGGTTCACCGTGAATCGCCAGCTGCGGCGATCGAGAACTGAGAAGGGATAGGGATCCGTGGCCTCCAGGGTATCCGCAAAGGTGAACGTGCAGCTGTACTT
>JAJRCY010000013.1 GCA_028678715.1 Methanomicrobiales archaeon
ATCTGATCTTCAAGAATCATCCGCTATCCTTTTCACCCTGCGCGGCCCACTTGATCTCTATCTTCTCTCCGGTGCAGCGAGCACCGAGAGGACCGGTGATACACCATGGACGTGTACGAGTGTCAGATCTGCGGTCACGAATATGACCCGGGGCGGGGCGAACCCGACCAGGGGATCCGGCCCGGCATCCCGTTCGAGAGACTTCCGGACACCTGGACCTGCCCGGTCTGCAGCGCCGAGAAGCGGCTCTTCAAAAAGATGAGCTGATACGTCACTGTGAACCCTACCATCCTCACCGGGGATGGGGTCGGGAGAGGGCCCCACCCTCTCCCGTCACCTTCCCAAGGAACGATACTCCTCTCTCCACCTTTTTTCTCGTGACTGCCGGTGAATACCATGAGTGGCACTGAGAAGAATCACCCGATGAAGCGGATCCTCCTTCCCGGTGTCACGGCTGGAGCGTGGATGGTTTCCCCGCACCCTGGCTGCACCGGGTGGTTCCCGCCCCCTTACGGGCGAGTCTGCACGAACGTGCCGGCAGGGGAACCAATAATACGGACCAGCGGCAACGTCACTCACGGTGCACACGACGGCAACCGCACCGGTGAGGCTGAGGGATACCATGAGGGGGCAGAGTGGCGTGTTCATTGGAATTGCGTGCAGACGACCGGCCGGGAGGCATCCTGATCTCCAGGATCCGGAGGGAATGGCATGACCGCCCGCGAGATGCTGCCGGGCATCTTCGAGGTGGGGGCCATTGACTGGGACCGGCGGCTCTTTGACGAGCTGATCCCCCTGCCCCAGGGGACCAGCTACAACTCCTATCTCATCCGGGGATCAGAGAAGACCCTTCTCATCGATACCGTGGACCCTCCCTTTGCCCGGACCCTCCTTGACCACCTGGACTCCCTGGGGGTCAAGACCATCGATTACGTCGTGGCGAACCATGCCGAGCAGGACCACTCGGGGACCCTCGGGACCCTCCTCGCCCGCTACCCGATGGCACGGGTGGTGACCAATGCGAAGTGCCGGGACATGCTGAAGGACCTTCTCCTGATCCCCGACGACCGGTTCCAGGTGATCCAGGACCGGGAGAAACTCTCCCTGGGGGACCGGACCGTGGAGTTCCTGTTCGCCCCCTGGGTCCACTGGCCGGAGACCATGCTCACCTACCTGCACGGGGACGGGGTCCTCTTCTCCTGCGACCTCTTCGGATCGCATTATGCCACCAGCGTGCTCTTCACCGACGAGGACCCGGTGGTGTACGAGGCGGCGAAGCGCTACTATGCCGAGATCATGATGCCATTCCGGTCCTCCATCCGGGAGCACCTCCAGACGATCGCGCCTCTGGAGATCCGGATCATCGCCCCCAGCCATGGGCCGGTGTACCGGAAGCCGGCGTTCATCCTCTCCGCCTACCGGGACTGGGTCTCGGACCGGGTGGAGAACCGGGTGGTGATCCCCTATGTCTCCATGCACGGCTCCACGGCAGCCATGGTCCGATGCCTGGTGGATGCCCTGGTGGCGAGGAAGATCCCGGTGCAGCCCTTCAACCTCACGGCGACGGATACCGGGGAGCTCGCGAAGGCTCTCGTGGACGCGGCCACCCTTGTCGTGGCCACCCCCACCACCCTCTTCTCCCCGCATCCGAAGGCGATGTACGCGGTATACCTGGTGAACCTGCTCCGCCCCAAGATCCGCTGGGTCACCGTCATCGGATCCTACGGGTGGGGCGGGAAGACCCTGCAGATGATCAAGGAGAACCTCCCTCACCTGAAAGCCGAGTTCCTGGAGCCGGTGATGGTGAAGGGCTTCCCGAAGGCGGAGGACCTGGCCGCACTGGACCGCCTTGCGGATGCCATCGCCGAGCGGCACCGTGGCCTGGGCAGTTTGGGGGGAGGTGGGCCATGACCCAGCGGTACCAGGTGTACCGGTGCGGGGTCTGCGGGAACATGGTGGAGGTGACCCGTGTCGGGAGGGGCGAGCTGTCCTGCTGCGGGACGCCCATGCTCCTCCTCCCGGAGCAGTCGGAGGAGGCCCTGGCCGAGAAGCACCGGCCGGTGGCGGAGACGCGGGACGGGACCCTCCGTGTGAAGGTGGGGGTGGTCCCCCACCCCATGGAGGACCGGCACTTCATCGAGTGGATCGACGTGGTCACGGACACCGGGGTAACGCGGAAGTACCTGCACCCCGGGGATAACCCCGCAGCATTCTTCCCGATGGACGCCCCGCCCCTGAAGGTCCGTGCCCACTGCACCCTTCACGGGCTCTGGAAAGGGGCCTAGGAGCCTCCGGCATCCCTCCCGTCCCCTTATCCCCGAAGGTTCCATTACCCATGCCTGCAAATAGTTGAGGGAAAGGGCATGGGGCAGACACTCACCGAGAAGATCTTCTCGGCCAGATGCGGGTCGCCGGTCCGTGCCGGCGAGGTGGTGATGGCACCGGTGGACCGGGCCATGATCCACGACATCACCGGTCCGCTGGCCATCCAGAAGTTCCGGGAGATGGGGGGGACACGGGTCGCTGACCCGGAGGGCGTGGTGATCCTCTTTGACCACCAGGTGCCGGCCGATTCCATCGAGGCGGCCCAGAACCATGTCTTCATGCGGATGTTTGCCGAGGAGCAGGGGATCCGCAACCTGGATCTCAGGGAGGGCGTCTGCCACCAGGTGATGATGGAGAAGGGATACGCTGCCCCCGGCGAGATCGTGGTGGGGGCCGACTCCCACACCTGCATGTACGGGGCCGCGGGGGCCTTCGCCACCGGCATCGGGTCCACGGACATGGGTTTTGCCATGAAGTTCGGGGCCCTCTACTTCCGGGTGCCGGAGTCCACCCGGGTGGAGGTCTCCGGGACCTTCCCGAGGCGCGTGGGGCCGAAGGACCTGATCCTCGCGATCACGGGCGACATCGGCGCGGACGGGGCCGCGTACCGGGCCATCGAGTTCGCGGGCGGGACGATCCGGGGAATGAATATGGCAGGAAGGATGACCTGCTGCAACATGGCCATCGAGATGGGCGGAAAGACCGGCCTCGTGGCACCGGACAGGGTCACCTGGCAGTACCTGGCAGGCCGGCGGGAGATGAAGCCGTTCCCGCTGGACGCTGACCCGGATGCCGTCTATGCCGACCGGCGATCGTACGACGTCTCGGAGCTGGCTCCGCAGGTGGCGGTCCCCCACAACGTGGACCACGTGGTCGATGTCGGGGAGGTGGCGGGAACGCCCCTGGACCAGGTCTTCATCGGGTCGTGCACGAACGGCCGGTTCGAGGACATGCAGGAGGCAGCCGAGGTGCTGGGGGACCGGTCCTTCTCTGAGAAGGTCCGGGTCATCGTGATCCCCTCTTCGCGGGACGAGTACCTGAAGGCGCTCCGGGCCGGCCTTGTCGAGCGGTTCACGGTCGCCGGGGCCCTGGTCGAGGCCCCCTGCTGCGGCCCCTGCATGGGCGGGGCCTTCGGCCTCCTGGCACCGGGTGAGGTCTCCCTCTCCACCTCCAACCGGAACTTCCGGGGGAGGCAGGGCTCCGCGGAGGCGAAGGTGTACCTCTGCTCCCCGGCCACCGCCGCGGCGAGCGCTGTCCGTGGCGAGATCACGGATCCCCGGGAGGTGTCGTGATGGCACGGAAGAAGACTGTGCTGAAGAGTGCCACTGCCATGGAGAATCCCCCCCGGGTCTGGAAATTCGGCGATGACATCGACACGGACCAGATCATCCCGGGCCGGTTCCTGACCATCTACGATCCCCGAGAGCTGGCCCTCCATGCCTTCGAGGGCACACGGGACGAGTTCGCCCGGCAGGCGAAGGAGGGTGACATCCTCGTGGCCGGGAGGAACTTCGGGTGCGGGTCGTCACGGGAGCATGCCCCCCTGGCCCTGAAGGGCGCCGGGATCCGGGTGATCGTGGCCGAGTCCTTTGCCCGGATCTTCTACCGGAACGCCGTGAACGTGGGGCTGCTCCCGCTGGTCTGCAGGGATACGTCCGGTATCTCCGACGGCGAAGAGGCCGGGGTGGACCCCGGGGCGGGGGTGCTCGTGGCCGGTGGCCGGAGCCACCCGCTGGAGGAGGTGCCCCGGTTCCTGCAGGAGATCGTGGCTGCGGGTGGTCTCGTGGAGTACGCCCGGGGCCTGGAGGAGGTGACGACATGCCGAAAGACCACGCGGTCGCGGTGATCCCGGGGGACGGGATCGGACCGGAGATCATCACAGAAGGGCGGAAGGTGCTGGACGCCGCCGCCACACGGTACGGGTTCGGAATCGAGTGGGTGGAGCACGATATCGGGGCCGAGCGTTACCTGGCCACGAAGCAGCTCCTGACCGGTGACGACCTGGACAGCCTCTCCGGCATGCGGGCCATCTACTTCGGGGCCATCGGGGACGAGCGGGTCCCGCCCGGGATCCTGGAGAAGGGGATCCTGCTCCGGCTCCGGTTCGCCCTGGACCTGTACGTGAACCTGAGGCCTGTCCGGCTCCTGCCCGGGGTCGTCACTCCTCTCGCGGGGAAGGGACCGAAGGATATTGACTTCGTGGTGGTCCGGGAGAACACGGAGGACTTCTACGTGGGGATCGGGGGCAGGTTCCGGGAGTCGGAACGGCGCACCTTCTCCGTGGAGCGGAAGCTGTACGAGCTCACGTTCTCCCTGGAGGCGGAGTCGGATGCCGACGAGATCGCCTACCAGATCGGGGTCATCTCCCGCGAGGGTGCCGAGCGGGTGATCCGCTATGCGTTTGACCTGGCCATGCGGCGGAGGAAGAAGGTCACCTCCGTCGACAAGGCGAACGTCCTCACTGACGTGTACGGGCTCTGGAGGGAGGTCTTCACCGGCGTGGCAAAGGGTTACCCGCAGGTGACCTCCGAGTTCAACTTCGTGGACGCGGTCACCATGTGGTTTGTGAAGAACCCGGAGTGGTTCGACGTGGTGGTGACCCCCAACATGTTCGGGGACATCATCACCGACCTGGGGGCCATGATCCAGGGCGGTCTTGGCCTGGCACCGGGCGGGAACATCAACCCGGACGGCACCTCCATGTTCGAGCCCATCCACGGCTCGGCCCCCAAGTACCGGGGCCTGGACGTGGCCAACCCCCTGGCCACCATCTGGGCGGGATCCATGCTCCTGGACCACCTTGGTGAGCACGAGGCGGCGGAAGGGGTGCTGGCAGCCATCGGGAAGTCCGTGACAGCCGGAGTCACCACCCGGGACATGGGCGGGGCGGCCGGGACCCGCCAGGTGGGGGACTGGATCACGAAGGAACTGCTGAAGCGATAATCCGGTCAGGATTTCACACCTTTTTTTCCAGACCGCCGCACTGCAGGGCTCAGGCAACGGGTAAGGTACCAGATCCCATCGCATCGTTCCGTTCAACACATTTCAACGGGAGGGGGCAGAGCCCCCTCCCGGTCCCTCGCCCGAGAGGATATTCGCTTCCACGGAGTCAACCCGATGGAGGGATGGCGATAACCCGAATGCCGGGATCCCGGTCCGGGGGGGGGGGGCGCCCACGCGGCGGGGGGGGGAAGCCCCCCTGGAGCGTTCCACCGGTAAGCTGCGAATGAAGATAACCCTGCTGAAGGTACAATCCCGGCGTGAGTATCAGATCAGGAAATACTACTCATCATCATCCTCCGCATCGGGCGGGGGGGCCGTTGGGAAAAATCACCATATTTATTATCCTTCGGTCCGGAGAGTGTAGTGGATACAACAGGGTCGGGAGGCCGCATGCTCCCCGGTGATCCGTCCCGCAGGGGCTCGCCCGGGAGCACGGAATCCTCCTCCACTGGAGGCCTGGCAATGACAACGCAACTCTTAAAGGATATGAGCGGTCTCATCTCCAGCTGGCAGCCCCGGAAGGTCTACCACTCCGCACCCCGGTACCTGGACGACCTGAAGAAGTTTGTCCAGGAGAAGATGGCGATGCCCCCGGCGCTCCGGTTCTCGGGGAAGAAGACGGCCGTCGAGTTCGTGGATGGCGGCACGCTGGACTTTGGCGTGAACCGCAAGACCGCGGCTGCCACGGAATCCGTGGGGATCATCATGAAGAGGGATCTCATGACGCTCCCGGATGTCAAGCTCCTGATGGCGCAGATCCAGCAGGAGGAGGGGAAGTTCGGCGAGGTGATCCTGCTCGTCCTGGGCGAGATCAATGCAGACATGGAATCCAAGCTGCAGCACTTCCTGGAGGGGAGGAAGTCAAAGACCACCTTCACGGTGATGAAGAAGTAAGACCACGTGCACTTGGGAACGTAATAACCTCACGATGGGGATGAATTCCCCTCCTCTTTTCACACAAATTCACTGGATTCCTGAAATGAATGAAAACTGCGAAAAAATGTGAGATGATAAAAGAACCGGTTTCTCTGTCACCCAGCACTACCATAATACACCCTGATTTTCCCGTTCTTATACTCCTCCCTGTTAAAAAAATGCAGGATCTGAAGGTTCGGGTACATGTTAATGCCCTAAAGCTTGTATAATTCGATAGATTAAGTAAAATGAAGGATTAAGAGCAGAAGCCTATAACGGTATCTATATATACTACCTATGAAATATATCCTTTCAAGATAGACCCGAATGAAAGAGAACACGCACCGCATTCCCTGCAGCATTCCCGTTGGGGGAGCTCTCCTCATCGCCGTCGCATTGACCCTCGGCATGGTGGCGCCGGTCTCTGCTGAGACCTACACCAGGGATGCCGATTTCGACCAGGGGATCATGGTCGGGATCGATCACCTGATTCCGGACCAGCTCCAGCTCTCACCGCTGGCCTCCACCCTTCCCTATCTCTGGGTTCCCAATCTGGAGGGAACCGTCTCCCGGGTGGATATCAGGACAGGACGGGAACTGGGGAGGTACCGCGTGGTCCCGGCTAGACTGGCGGAGGGGGGGAGCCCCTCCCGCACGACCGTCGATCTGCAGGGGAACTGCTGGGTGGGTACACGCCAGGCTGGCACTGTCGTGAAGATCGGCCTGCCTGAGGCCGGCGGGTGCCCGGACAGGAACAGCGACGGGATCATTACCACTTCACGGGATCGCGACGGGGACGGGGACATCACGGGGGATGAGCTGCTCCCGTGGGGAGGAGACGAGTGCGTCCTCCATGAGGTTGTCCTGATCCCGGGGAAGGAAGGCACCTATGTACCCGGCACCTACTCGGGAGGGTATGATACCAATTACTGGGGCACCTCCCCCCGGGGGCTTGCCGTAGACCGGCAGAACAACTTCTGGGCAGGTACCTGGAACAGCCACCGGTACTACTACATCGATGGCGTCACGGGCACCATCCTGAAAGAAGTGGATGTGAGCGCAGTCCCCCTCCCGGAGGGCGGGACCGTTTCCCACTGGGCCTACGGTGCGGTCATCGACCGTGACGGGATCCTCTGGTCTTCCAGCCTGTCGACCCATATTCTCCGCCTGGATCCCTCGGACCTAAACAACGTCGAACTGACAGCCATCCCGATCCCGGAAGACTACGCCGAATCCGTGTACGGCATCGCGCTGGATTATGCGGGCCATCTCTTTGTCACCGGCCATCTCTCCAATACCCTGGTCCGCGTCTCCCTTTCCACCCGTTCCGTGGAATGGAAGAGGACCCTCCAGGGAATGGATGATGCCCGGGGTGTGGCCTGCACTCCCGACAACCATGTCTGGGTGGCCAGCTCCAATAACGGGAAGGTGATCGAGTACGATAACGAGGGGAACTACCTGGGAGAGGTCTCCGGGTTCAATTTCCCTGTCGGGGTGGCGGTGGACGGGGTTGGCAAGCTCTGGGTTCCGGACCGGCTGATGGAACCCATCCACCGCGTCGATCCTGCGACAATGAAGAAGGATCTGTCCAGACGGCTCATCGGGAGCGTGGGCCACTACTCGTACAGCGACATGACGGGCATCATTGCCCGGTCCATCACCACGAAGACCGGCACCTGGACCGTCATCGATGACAGCGGGGCACCCGGCACACCGTGGGAAACAGTCTCCTGGCATGGGGAGACTCCCCCGGGCACGTCGGTCACCGTGCGGGTGCGGAGCTCGGAGGACGGGAAATCCTGGTCGGCCTGGGAGGCGGCGGAGAACGATGTTCCCCTGACGGCCACACCGGACGGGCGGCTCCTGCAGATCGAGGTCACGCTGAAAAACCTCTACGGGGACGTGTCACCGGTGCTCTATGACCTGACGGTGAGACCCGCCAACCTGCCCCCGGATATCAGCACCGCGGCTCCCAGCATCGACTGCCTCTGGCCGCCGGACCACACGTTCGTGAACCTGGCGATTACGGGGGTCACGGACCCGGACGGCGACCCCGTGACGATCACGGTGGATGCCATCACCAGCGATGAACCCACCGCTACGGACGAAGGATCCGGCGGGAAGAGCCATGCGCCTGATGCCGAAGGAGTGGGCACACTCGCCCCGCGGGTACGGGCGGAACGGTCCGGTGACGGCAATGGCAGGGTGTACGTTATCGCCTTCACCGCGAGCGACGGGAAACCCGGCGGATCCCGCAGCAGCTCCGTCTCCGTGTGCGTCCCCCATGACAAGAGCGATGGGTGCACCTGCACGGATGACGGGCAGGAGTACGATGCCACGGTCATCACCTGAAACCGTGTGAGCGGGCAGGGAAGACCACCGGTATCCCGTTCCTTCCCCTCCTTTTTCGGCGGATAGACTTCCTCCCCTGACTGCGATCCTCCCGTCCTTCCTTACCGGCTGACGATCGCTCTCACGACCTGCTCCGCCGTTCCCGGTCCATGCAGGCGTTCAGCACCTGTTCCATGAGATCCAGCGCGCCTTCAACACCTGCCAGCGGGCGGGCCCGGAGCTGGATCCTGCCCCGGAGCGGCAGGGTGATCCCCACGAAAGCACCCTGCGGGTGCACCATCCGCTCGTAGGAGGATCCGAGGACCAGGTCCGGCTGCTCCCGGTCCAGCACGGCCCGGATCTCCTCAAGGGATGTCGTCTTCCCGACACGGAAACGGCTGGGACCGGGATCGTTCCGGCTGCCGATGGCCGCGATCCCGCAGTCCAGGTACGTGGCAAGCATCTCTGCCGCGTACACCGAGGGTGCGGACATCCCGAAGATGGCAACGGTCGGCGGATCGTGCCTGCGCAGGTACTTATCGGCCGCATGGGTGATCCGCTCCTCCGCCCTCTCCACCTCCTCCAGCACCGGCCCCGGATCGCACCCCTCGCACTCCTCGCCAAGGGCACGGAAGGCCGCCGCAACCGCCGGAAGACCCAGCAGGGAGCCGATCCTCCGTCCTGCCCCGCCGGCCAGGTCGGGGTTCACCGACAGGCTCACCGGTGCTGCCCGGCCGAGCCGGTCCAGCGTGGTGTCGGTGAAGATCGTGGCCGGCGTTGTCCCGGAGAGCGCCAGCAGGCGTTCCGCCTCCCGCAGGTTCCCCCGGGAGAAGGGATCCGCCGGGTGGATACCATCCAGGTTCACACCCGGGGTCTCCGGGGCCACGGCCGGTGCAAGGGCCTCCATGGCGAGCCGGTAGCCCTCCTCCATGCCCCCGCAGAACCCCGGGCTGTCGACCACGAGAAGATCCCTGTCGGCGCCCACCCCGGCGGGATCCTCACCTGTCACGGCGGTCACGCAGGTGGTGACCACGGCAATCTTGAGATAGTGGGACGGGATGCCCTGCAGCACCTCGGAGAGGCGTGCAGCCCCCCCGAAGATCACCTCCCGTTCCTGAAGGAAGGTGCCGAAGAGCTCGCCGGGCATGAGGGTGGCAGGGTAGTAGTAGCACCCGCTGGACCCGTGGATTACAACGGCCAGGTCCTCAATCCCGGAGAGGCAGGAGACGGCCCCTGCCATGGCGCACGGCCAGACAGGGTTGGTACAGTTACCCATGGATCGCCCGCCTCCACCGGTGCAGCAGCTGCCGGATCCCGGTCGTCCCCACCGGAAGGGGATCGGGGAGGGGCACCGCGGTCCCGTGCCGATCAACCCTGAGATCAAGGACCGCCGCCAGCTCCTGCACCAGCGCCGCGCCCTCCCCTGCCCCGTCACCCCTGTCACACCACACCCGTGACCCCGACAGATCCGCATAGCAGGAGAGCATCTCCTGCTGCACCTCCTCTTCCCTGCGAACCGCTCCTGCGGCGTCCATGCCCAGTATCCTCCCGGCCCGTGCCAGGAAGAGAAGGGTTCCGGCAAGGCCCACCGGGTAGGAGGGCAGGTACGGGGTTCTGAACCGTCCGCCCAGCCAGACCCCCAGCGGCGCAAGATCGGGCTCCCGCAGCACATTGAGGCGGGATACGCCCAGCCGGGGAAGCGTGGCCCAGTCCATGCCCCTCACCAGCCGGAGATCAACCCGGGCGCCCAGGAGAGAGAGCAGCCGGCGGACCTCCCCGCCGTGGGCATCCACCTCGTACTCCAGGTTCTTCTCCCCGACGAGCACCACGCCGCCGGGTCCGTCCCCCGGTTCCCCGGCACAGCCGGCTATCGCCTGGAGGGCCCGGTGGAACCCGTCCCGGAAGACGCCGCCCAGGAACCCGGCGGTGGGGATATGGACCACCGGCACATCCCAGCCCCTGCTGCAGACCGCACCGGTATCGTCGCCGATCGTCTCCACGACACAGGTGGAGAGCACGAACACCACTGGCGGATCCAGGGCAGCGGCATCCCGGATGGCCTCTGCGAGCGCCCCCTCGCCCCCGAAGATCACCCCGCTCTCGTCCAGGTCCGTGGAGGCGAGGCGGGGCAGCACCACCGTGTCGTTCTCCAGGCAGGTGGCATGGAAGAGGGAGAGGTTGTGCTGGGCGCACCCGGGCGGGCCGTGGATCACGGTGACGGCGTCCCGGAACTGGGTGGACACCGACAGGGCCCCCGTGAGGGTGCAGCCCTCAAGCCGCGAACCGGAGGGCAAGGGCTTCAAGGTCATCCATCGAGAGCGGGGTGGGGATCACCAGATCTGTGTTCGACATCACCGCCCGGGCCAGCCCGCGGTACACCTGTGCCTGGGAGGAATCCGGGGCGTACTCGATGACGGTCCGCTTGCGCACCTCGGCCATCTGCACGACGCGGTCCCGGGGGATGAAGGCGACCAGGCGCGATCCAATCCGTTCCGCGAACTCCCGGACCAGCGCCTCCTCGTCGGGCATGGTGGCGGAGTTGCAGATCACCCCGGCGAGCCGGCATTTCGACCTGCCCCGGCCCGAGAGGCGGGCGATGGCCCGGCAGATGTTGTTCGCTGCGTAGAGGGACATCAGCTCCCCCGAGGTGACCAGGTAGATCTCCTCGGCATAGCCCTCCCGCATCGGCATCGCAAAGCCCCCGCAGACCACGTCGCCCAGCACGTCGTAGACCACCACGTCGGCGGTGAGGGAACCGAGCTGTTCGAGGAGCTGGAAGGTGGCGATGATGCCCCGGCCGGCACACCCCACGCCGGGCTCGGGGCCGCCGGCCTCCACGCACCGGACACCCTGGTACCCGGTGAAAACCACCTGATCGGCCGTGAGGCCCTCGTCCCTGCCGTCCCGGAGCTGGTCCA
>JAJRCY010000014.1 GCA_028678715.1 Methanomicrobiales archaeon
CAAACGAGTGTGGTTGAGATGAGACTCTCACGCCTGGGCTATCTACTTGTAGCCCTTGTCTTGTTCACCAGTGCCGCAACTGCTCTCCAGCTGGATATCCAGGGCGAGAAAGACTGGCTGGTAGCCGGTTCAGACATCGGGCACCTGAGCATCCATATCCAGCCCGGGCAGGGAGAGTCCCCCCAGAGCCTGACACTCACCCCTCGGGACACGCAGTACTGCACCGTCGCTCCCTCTTCAGTACTTCTCACTTCGAACGATGCCCTGGTGGAAGTGAAGAGCGGGATTAGGAGCGGTGTCTGTGATATCGATGTGAGAGTCTCGTATCAGAAGAATGGAAATCCCAGGGAGGAGACCCAGCTGTTCACGCAGAAGATCGACCACGCCGCCCCGATCAAGATGGTCTATTATTATACTCCGTCCGTCACTGTGGGTTCGTTCGTGCCAATCACCACCAAGATGACGGATGTCTATGGCAATTTGGTGGACAACCGGAATAAGGCAGAAACCGTCACCTTTGACACCACGGGCATGTCAGGTTTCGTGGATGCGGATGCCGACGTGGACGGCACGACCCCCCTTCAGATAGAGCAACATAAGGTAATCATGGTGGACGGGAGTGGCACCGCCAGCGTGGCTTTCTTTGTGGGCTCCGGCGGTGCCAATTACATCAGGATCACTCCCCCTGCAACCGTCACTCCCCCGCCCCCGATCTTCACCATCACTGGCCGCTATGATGGCGAGCCTGCATCCATCAGCAGCGAGGTCTCCCCCGCTGCTGCCACACCTCCCTGGGTGTACGCCGATGGGACCTCCCGGTTCCGCATCACCTATTTCCTGACCGACACCCGCGGGTACCCCTGTGAGCTCCGTTACCTCGAGGTCCAGAGCCCGGCGGGAACCTTCCGCGTGCTCACCAATAATGAGGGGAAGGCTTCCTTCCTGTACCCTGCCTCCACAACCCCGGGGCTCCACACGCTGACCGTCACCGCCGTGGATAATACGTCCGCCACCACCAAGAACGAGGTGGAGTTCATCTCGGGACGGCCCGTGAACCTGATGATGTCGGCCAATCCCATCTCCATGCCCAGCCTGGACGTGAAATCCACCCAGGTCTCGGAGATCAACGGCCGGATCAGCGACTTCAAGGGAAACCCCAGCGCCGGAGAGCAGGTGACCTTTGAGCTGATCTCAATTGCGGAAGACCCGGGCAACGTCACCCACCCATTCCTGACGAATGCACAGGGTACCAGGTTTGATCTCAACAAACCCTTCACGGTCACGACAAACAGCGAAGGGACTGCGCTCGTATATTTCCACCCGGGAGGCTTCCAGACCGACAAGAAGGCCAGGCAGATCGACCCGATGGCCCCGGAGTATAACCCCGATGCCACCGGCACCGCGGAGGTGAGGGGCACATGGAACGGGCAGAGCGAGGTGATCACTCTCACCTGGAAGAACACCCCCTACCTCTCGATCTCCACCGATGTCTCGCCCAAGGTACTGAAAGTCGGTGAAGAGGTGACCGTCACCATCCGGGTGGAGGGCAATGGCGCACTCCTCTCCGGGCTCCCGGTGGACGTGATCCTGGTCATCGATCGCTCGGGGAGCATGTGGTTCCCGGTCCCCGGTGACGCCGACAGGACGCAGCGACTGGAATTCGTGAAGAATGGGGCCAAGATATTCGTGGATTCCCTGGATCCCGGCAAGGACCGGGTGGGAATCGTCACCTTCGAGACCCGGGGATCCCTGGAACAGCCGCTGACCTCGAACTTCGAAAGTGTAAAGGCCACAATCTCGGACCTGTCCATTCCGCCATTCAACCAGTTCATCCCGTACAAGGGGCCCTTGGGGGCATCCAACCTGAGGGACGGTCTTTACCAGGCGATCAAGGCCATTGAGAATGACGCAAAGGCCCAGTCTCCCGGCCGGGTGAAGGCCATCGTCCTCCTCTCTGACGGGGAGTTCAACTGGTACGGGACACCCCTTGCCCAGGGGAGGGGCTATGCCCTCACCACGAAGATCAACAAGTGTTACAACTATGAGGGTAATAACTGTCCGCAACCCACCTCGGTGACGGACATGATGTGGTGGCCCGGGCTGCTCATGCCCAATGACTATACCTACTACAACGACCTGGGCGGTCCCCTGTACTATACCGGTGACGGGTGCAAAGACCGCTTCGGAAAGGAGATCGGCGGCTCCTGCGGGGATCTCTGCTACCCGTCGTATACCTCCGGCGGAACCCGGTATACAGGGAACTGGTTCCCCGCGGGGGTCAACGTCTGGCAGACCACCCACCAGGATCCCTGTCCGCTGAGCAACTTCCGGATTGAGATCTGCCCGGAGTCGCCGACGAGCCAGTGCCTCTTCACCAAGCAGAACATGTCGGTCTACGCACGCAGCGTGAATGCCGAGATCTACAGCATCGGGTTCGCCGAGGACTTCAATACGCCACGCTACGTGCCCACCCGCCAGATCCTCACGGTCCTGTCCGAGGCCACCGGCGGCAAGTTCTACTCGGCGAAAACAGGGAAGGATCTCGAGGACGTCTACAAGAAGATCGGGAAGGAACTCATAAGGAGTGCCGGGCTCCAGACAGAACTTTCACCGGACCGGTCCAACATCCGGATCGGAGGCGAGGTTCTCTCGGATGGCGTGTACCAGTACGTCTACCGGAAGGATAAGTCCACCACCATCCATTCCTGGAACTACACCTCCGATGGAAAGCCGAAGGATGTGATCCCTTTCCAAACCAAGGATCAGACCGATGACTGGAAGGCGAATAAGGTGAAATTCACCATCGGCACCATGACCATCGGGCAGATCTGGGAGGCCCAGTACATCCTGAAGACCCTGAAGCCCGGGTGGGCCGAGGTCTTCGGGCCCGCCTCCTCCCTCACCTTCCGGACGCCGGAAGGGAAGTCCGAGACGGTGCCATTCCCGCAGCAGAACATCACGGTGAGGGGAAAGGACGAGCCGGTGGGGAATGCGTATCTGGACATCCTGAACGCGAGGGCGGAACAGGGTGGCAGCACCGTCACCACCGTACCTGAGTACACCACCTTCGATGTGGCCTGGGAGCTGGACTTCCAGGACGAAGACAATGGAAGGGCCCAGCAGTGGTATGAGATTACGAGCGACTCCGACCCCACATTTGGCGAGAAAACCCATCTGCATCCTACCGATGCAGGCCCCGCCGAGAACCCGCAACCCTACAGCCTGACGCAGAACGGCGGGCTCCCCGAGGGGACCTATACCATCACCATCTATGCCAGGGACGGGTCCAAGGCCTTTGATGCCGAGCCCTTCCCATTAACCGTGGGCCATAAGGACGAGAAAGCCGTGATCATCCTGCGGTGATCCCCCCCTTCCCTTTTTTCTGTGCCGGGACGGTCCAGGGCCACTTCACGCGACCGCTGTCACTCCAGCAGCACCAGCCCCACGGTGTGGATATCCCCGTGCACGATCTTCCCGTACTCCAGGTCCTTGCAGGGGATGGTGGTGAGGTCCCAGCCCACCTTCTTCGCCGTGGCAAAGACGTCCATCCCCGCCGCCTCCATCGAGGGGCGGACCAGGTCCTTGTGCCGGCAGAGGCGCCGCACGGATTCGTCCACGATCCCCTCCATCTCCTCGGCCACGCAGTGCTCGTGCTCGCAGAAGATGCAGGGGTACGCCCCGAACCCGAAGGCCTTGTAGAACCCGTCGTAGAAGGCAGTCTTTTCCAGGAGGTGCGTGGTCGTGTGGCTCCAGAGGATCAGGTCCCGGAAGAACGGGTGGAAGTCCACGGGTATCTCCTCGGGTGTGAGATCCGGGTGGCCGGGGATACCATCGAAACGGATGAGAATCCCGGTTTCGTACTCCGCGACCATCCTCCGGGTCTCCTGCGGCGTGGGGGTATACGGCGGGCAGGAGAGGTGCCTGCCATAGCCCTTGCACCCGAACCGGCACTTGAACCGGACCCATTCCGCCACAATAAGTTCCCTTGCCGGTATCCGTGCCACCACCGCACCCTTTTCTGCGGCGATCCGGGTCAGTTTCTCAATCTCCTCGTCCAGGGCAGGTCTCTTTGCCATACGGCCTCATGAAGGGATGGCGCACAAGCGAGAAAAGGGTTCCGGGCCCCACCTGCACCTGAAACAGGGATCCCCGGGAGTCCCGGGAGAGCCGGATTCCTCAGTCCCGGGCGCGCAACTCCAGGATCCGCTCGATGATCCGCCGGGAGCTGCAGATGGGATCGCCCCGGTACTCGCCGATCCGGACCACGCGAGCCCGGATCCCCCGCTCTGCGAGCGCCGCGGCAAGCCGGGACTCCTCGAAGTGCTGGTTGAATCCCAGCGTGAAGACCGCGGGGCGGATCCCTGCGAGAGGCAGGAACGTGTCCACCGGGCCCCCCAGCCGTGCATGGTCCACGATCCGCAGGGCCGCGATCACCCGCAGACGCTGGGCCTCGGGGATCACGGGCGGAGGCTTGTGACGGACATTGGCGTCCCGGGCCACGATGACGTGGAGCTCGTCGCCCAGCTTCCGCGACTCCTCCAGGTAATAGATGTGCCCCGGGTGCAGGAGGTCAAAGGTACCCGTCGCCACCACCCGCTTCACGGTACCACCTCCAGCGGAAAGGGATCCCCGTCTGCCGTGAAGCACCGCCAGCTCCTGCGATCGTAGGGCGGCCCCAGGATCAGGTGGTACCTCCCGATGGAAGGAAAGAACCGGAGATCGGCAACGGAGGGTTCCAGCACCCCGTTGGGGTGGGAGTGGGCGGAACCGGCGATATGGGTATCCAGCGGCATCAGCTCGAAGTGGATCGAGGCGGATTCGGGGGTGCTCTCAAAGGGCAGGAAGGTGAACTCCCGGATCACCCCGTCCTCCTCGCGGAGGATCGCCACGAACTCCCTGCCGTGGGAAGAGTCCACCTCCTTCGCGGTGGCGAGGAGCCCCAGGAGGAGATCCTCCCCGATACCCCGGATCTTCATCCCCCGGTTATTTGACCGGGAATGTGATGAAGGATTGCATCGGGGCGGGCACCACGTCACCTAGATCGGTACCCATCCAAGTGTACCTACAGGATGGCGGGAGGGGGCTCTGCCCCCTCCCGGTCCCACCCCCGATGAGGATATCCCCTTCTTCGGATTCCTCTTCTCCTGAGCACCTTTCTCCCGTGAAGGGAGAGAATGTACCCAGAAACCGTGGATCATTCCATCTTCCCGGGGGGTCGCCCATGCGGAGGCGGGCGGGAGCCCCCCAGGAGCGTCATACCAGACGTATCTTTTTCAGGCCACCCGCGTCTCCACTATCTGAGGAGGGTAACGGAATAGTGTCTGCCCCTTCGGGATCAGAACTCACCGTCCTGTTCGAAGGAACGTCCAAACCGTATGGCCAGGCCTGCCCGGTACAGCTCCATGCCCAGGTACGCGGCATGATCCAGCCGCGAGACCCTTCCTTCGACGATCAGGGTGTGCAGGATATCCTGCCACCGCTTCCCCCGGATGGCGGTGCCATGGTGGACGGCCACGATCTCGTCTCCCTCGATGCCGATCCGGAAGTGCCCGCAGGAGTCGTACTCGATCTCCCGGGGCATGGGGATGGAGTGTTCCTCCCGCGTATACGAGAGCGGTGGTTCCCTGCGGCGGCGCTTCTCCTTCAGCACGAGAAGCGAGATCCCCAGGTCCTTGGGATACGGCCGGTCCCCGAGGAGCGCCATCATCTCCGTGGCCCGCCGCATCTCGCGGACGGACCCCTGCGTCTTGTCCGAATGCTCGCTTGTGAAGATCACCGCAGCCCCCGCTTCCCGGGCAAGGCCGGCCAGCACGGCATTGGCTCCGATGGAGTCGGCGTCCAGGAGCTCCACCGCGTTCCCTGCGCCGAAGAAGAGGGGTACCCCCAGATCCTTCGCCTCCCGGACCGCCGCGAGGGAGCCAAGCAGCCCTGACCCGATCGGCTGGAGCAGGGGGTCGGCGATCAGGCAGGAGATCCCGGCCGCCCGGGCTGCGGCCAGGTTCGCCCGAAGCCCCGCGGTGTCGGGGACCACCACGGCGGCGGCCCCGCAGGCTGCCACCTCAGCCCCCACGGCCGGGATGTTCCCCTCGTGGAGGGAGAGGACCAGGTCCGCCCGGAAGAGGGCAGCCCGGATCAGGGCGGGATCCTGGGTGTCCACCGAAAGTGGCCCTTCCAGGTTCTGGACCTGGCGGAAGCACCGGTCCACTTCCTCCGGCGTGGCATCGAACCCGAACCCCAGGTCCACGATGTCCGCCCCCCGGGAAAAGAAGTCCTCAACCCGGGCCCTCAGATCGGGTTCCCGGTGGGCATCCATGATCTCGGCCAGCACCTTGATCCGGGACCCGCCTCCGATCTTCACCCCCCGGAGCAGGAGGTCCGGCTCCGCGGCCTCCTCGCAGGCACCCAGGCGCCAGGAGGCTTCCTCGGCCTTCCGGGCCGCGAGGAAGTCATCCGCCGGCACCGTCCGGGAGAGGGTCACGTCCGGAAGGAGCGGGAGCACCAGGGGCAGATCCGCGGCGTGGCGGGGGCCCCGGTACACGGGGATACCGGTCTCCCTCTCCACGGCATCAAAGGAGGCGGAGCACATACCCGAGACCAGCACCAGGTCATAGGACCCCTTTCTCACCAGGGCGAGGAGCTGGTGGGGGGTGAGAAACGATGCGATCTCCCCGGTGACCACCACCTCCGCGTCGTGGCCTTCGGCGGCTTTTCGTACCGTTGGTGCGGTGGCGGTGCCGGTGGGGAGCAGGATTCGCATAGAGCTCCCTTAATATGCGGCAGAAGAAAAAATGATCTCACATCATGCTCCGCTGCGATCTGCACGTCCACACGGACGCATCCAGGGACGGCGAGAGCACCGTCGACGATATTTTGAGGCGCGCCGAGGCCTCCGGACTGGATGCCATCGCCATCACGGACCACGATACGCTGGAAGGGGTGGCCCGGGCCCGGAGCACGGGGAGCCGGGTGCTGGTCATCCCCGGTATCGAGATCTCCACCCGGCATGGTCACCTGATCGCCCTCGGGATCACGAGGCCCATCCCGCCCGGGCTGGACGTCATGGAGACGATCGCCCTTGCCCGGGATCAGGGGGCGGTAACCATCCTGCCCCACCCCTACCATATGTGGCGCCACGGGGCGGCCAGGCGGGCGCGGAAGTGCCCGCAGGCCGTGGATGCCATCGAGGTCTTCAACAGCCGCTACATCGTGGGGTCCGCCAACCGGAAGGCAGCGAGGGTGGCCCGGAAGTTCCGGAAGTCCTGTGTCGGCGGGAGCGATGCCCACAACGCCCGGTTTGTCGGATTCGGGTACACGCTTGTCGCCGCCGAGCTCACGGTACCGTCCATCCTTACCGCCATCCGTGAGGGCCGGACCGCGGCCGGGGGGAGGATGACTCCGCTCCGGACCTATTCGCGCCAGACGATCCGGAGCGCCTGGAAGAGGGTGAGGCGGCGCATCCGGTGATGAGGCTCGCCTTCCGGCTCTCCTACCTCGGCGACCGGTTCTTCGGGTCCCAGCTGCAGCCGGACAAGAGAACGGTGGAGGGCGAGGTGATCGAGGCCTGCCGGAGGCTGGAGCTCTTCACCGACTGGAGGGAGGCGCGGTTCGCCCTCGCCGGGCGGACGGACCGGGGGGTCCATGCCCGCGGCCAGGTCTGCGCCTTCGATACCCCTGCCCCGGACCGGGCCCGGGAGGTGCTCAACCTTCAGCTCCCCCGGGACCTCTGGTGCACGGGGATCGCCGCAGTCCCGCACGACTTCCACCCCCGCCACGACGCCCGTTCCCGGACCTATCGCTACCTGTTCCCTGACCCGGACCTGGACATCGCTGCCATGGACCGGGCCTCTGCCTCCTTTGTGGGCCGGTTCGACTTCTCACGCTTCGGAAGGGTGGAGGGAAAGAATCCCGAACGGGTGGTGCTGGGGGCATCGGTCTATCGGGACGCCGGGTTTGTGGTCTTCGAAGTCACCGCCTGGTCGTTCCTCTGGCAGATGGTCCGTTCCATGGCCGGGGTGCTGGAGGCGGTGGGGCAGGGTGAGGCTGGCGAGGAGCGCATCCGGGAACTGCTGGCCGAACCGTCCGGACCGCGGATGCCACCCGCACCCGCCGAGGGTCTGATTCTCTGGGAGGTGGAGTGCGGCATCACCTTCCAGGAGATCCCGGTGGATCACCGGAGCGTGGACTACCTGACCTTCTTCCGGCGGCACCACGCACTGATGGCCCGGGTCTGCCAGGTCCTTCAGGAGAGGGATGGTTAAACCGGGACCAGCCCGCGGCTCCTCAGCCACCGGTACGTGCCCGGGCGATCGTGGAGTTGATGCAGAAGGTAGTTGTTGACCTCAACGTTCCGGTTATGCTCGTTCACCATCCTGGTATATTCTGATACGAGGCGGTTGTAGTCCGCACTGCTGCCCGCGGCCCTGTCCAGCTCCGCTTTCTTTGCTGCCAGCTGCTGCTCCAGGGACTCCACCGCATCATGGGCCGCGAGAAGCGCGGTATGGATTGTCCGGGTCTCACCGCAGGCCCCGTAGGCCGTGGGACCGCTCCCCACGGGGACCACCACCGGGTCTGACGCGAGCGTGGGGATCGCACCCTGTATCCTTTCAGGCGGGATCCCCACGAGAGAGAGGTTGGTGGATTCCAGGTACGCGAAGGAGGTGTTGCGGTACGGGCAACCGTCTGCAGCGACCCCCACCGCCATGTGGTCCTCTGCATCGAAGAGGAGAAGAGAGACGCGGTACCCCTCCCGGGAGAGGAGCCCCGCAAGGAGCAGGCTCTTGTCATCGCAGTCACCGGTTCGTTCCGCAAAGGTTTCCACCGCGAAATGGGGTGCCCCCTCCTTTTCCCGGTAGGGGAGGGACTGGACTCCCACCGCCATCAGTTCCAGGTACCGGTCGCTGTCCAGCCCCTTTTCATCGCGGACCCTGCGGAACTCGGAGAGGAGGTCCCGGTAGAACTCGTCCTGCTGCCGGTCGGAGAGGAACGCCAGGTAATACCCGGGAACCCAGTCTGCCTCGGGTGTATCACGGGGAACGGAGGCATTCTTCTCCGCCCTCTGTGCTCCGTAGAAGACGGACCCGTTGATGGGCACGGTGAGGATCACGGTGCCGTCCTCGAATGCATACGTGAAGGAGACCGGGTGGGAGGGCGCCCCCTCCACCGGTTCAATGGACGGGTACACGATCGGCGGGCGGATGCCGGCGAACCCCCCCGTGCAACCGGCTGCCAGCAGGAGAAGGAGGATGGTGAGGGCCGGTGCGAGGGCGGTGCACCGCCTGTGCACGTCGGGGAGGAGCCCGCACCACCTGGGGGATGGATGCATCGGATCAGATCTTGGCTCCCTGCGCCCATAAACAGGCCGGCCCCCGGGGATAGTTATATCGCTGCGCCCGGAGAGATTCCCCGTGCACAGCCGGCCGCAGGAGATCGCGAGTCAGGGGATTCCCGCGGGCCGGGATCCGGAGGATGAGAGGGTGGATATCAGGGATATCCCCGGGGAGATGCGGTGGCAGATCGTCACCCGCCTTGTCTCCAGCTTCCCGGTGCTCTATGACGGGGCGTTCCGTGAAGCGCTGGGAGACCGGTACGATGAACTGGAGTACAACGTCTGGATCGAGGCCGGGAATGAAGCCCGGTCGGTTGCCGAAGGGTTTGGTTTCCCGACCGGCACGGCAAAGGAGATCGCCGAATGCGTGCGGGTGGTCACCACTCTCTTCTTTGGCCCGGAGGTCAGGGAGGAGGTGCTGGACCTCTCAGAGACCCGTGCAGTGATTCTGACGAAGGCCTGCCCCTTCATGGTGCGGGGGGCGGAGCTGGGCGGACGGCCCGCCCACCTCTTCCCCAAGTGCATGGCCTTCTCCATGGCCGCCGTGGAGAGCCTGAACCCGGCCTACACCACCCGGTTCGTCCGGGCCATGTGCATGGGGGATTACCGGAACTGCGAGCTGACGATTCTCACGCAGGAGGAGGCCAAGAAGGAGGATGCAAAGCAGTGAGGGGGCAGCTCTTCACCGGTGAATGATCGAGATACCGAAAGAACCGCCTTAAGGGATGATCTTCCCTTACGGGGATGAAGGAGGAGAGGCTCCATCCCCTCCAAAAACATCACGATCACGGGGATAATCCCCCATCTGCCACGCCTATTCCCCCCTACCTCTCCCTGCCGGGCATCTGCCAGTAGATCAGAAAAAACAGGATTGTCCCGGATAGGGATATCCTCAAGGGGTGGGACCGGAAGGGGGCTCTGCCCCCTCCCGCCTCCGCCTCCCGGTGAGGAGATTCGTTTCCTAGGCGTTTTCCCCCGCGGAGATCGCTCCCCCCTGCACCATGCCCGGCGTGATCCCCAGCCTGGTGAGCGTATCCCTGGTCGGCCGGCCCTCGCCGTCCCATCCCCGGCCGGCGTAGTATTCATCCAGAAGGGGCTGGCGCTGCCAGACCCGTCCGCGGGCGGGTCCTGAGGGCACCGGCTCCTGCAGGAGCCGCGGGGGGAGCGTGTCATCTGCCTTCGTGAGGCCGGCCCGCTGGTTGAAGATCTTCTGCAGGTTCCAGCACCGTTCACCGGCGAGAAGGAGGGTCTCCTCCGTCACCGGAAGGCCGGTCGCAACCGCTGCCATCCGCGCATACAGGGCGGGTGAGAAGACCCGGAAGGTGAACATGCAGATCCCCAGGGAGTCGATGGCCGCCGCCCGGTCCTGCATCCGCTTCGTCCACTCTGCCTTCCCTTCCTGTGTGAGGGGATCGAGCCGCACCGGTATGCCGTAGAGCTCGGGGTAGGCCATGTTCCCGTACACGTGGCAGGCACCCCGCACCGACGTCGCAAACTCCAGGCCCTGGCCTGTCAGGCCCCGGGGATCGTAGCCGGGGAGCTCCTGCCCCTTCACGCTGATGGAGAACTCCGGGTGGCCGTACCGGAGGGCAAACCGGTGGGACCCCTCTGCCATGGTATCCCCTATCCCTTCCCGGTACCCGATCTTCCGGACCAGGTCCACGACAGCGTCCCTGTCCCCGAACCGGATCCGCTCCGGGAGGTGAGCCCGCTCAGAGAGCTCCATGGCGCAGGCGATGGTGGCACCGGTCGAGATGGTGTCCATCCCCAGCTCGTTGCAGAGGTAATTGGCCCGGGCGATGGCCTCCAGGCTGGAGACACCGCAGTCCGCGCCGAAGGCCCAGATCGTCTCGTACTCCGGGCCATGGATGATCTCGTCCCCCACCCGCACCTCCCGGCCGCAGGCAAC
>JAJRCY010000015.1 GCA_028678715.1 Methanomicrobiales archaeon
CCGATGGACTTGATGATCCGGAAGGGCACCTTGATCCCCTTGAACCCCTTGATGTCCACAAAGTCCGGGTTCAGATTGCCGATGGCCAGCGAGTCGATCTTCTTGGCATCCACGTCAATCACCACGTCCTCCACATCGCCGACATAGGCCGCCTTGTCGGTGTACACGGAAAGCCCGAAGAGCTCGGTTATCTGCGTGATCATCCCTATCAGAGGAAGATAGTTTCTATAACATTAAAAAGATACGTGTCTTCATGAACGGGTCCCTGAATATCGGGAAGCTCTTCGGCATCCCGGTGAAGCTCCACGTCACCTTCCTCCTGGCCATCCCCCTCTTCGCCTGGATCATCGGGAGGGACGTGGCGATGACGGCACGGGTGATCGAGGGATTCTTGAACCTGGCGGCCGGAACCCTCGGGATCCTGCCCCGTATCTCTATCGATCCCTCGTACCTGGAACAGGGGATCGCCCCCTACCTGGTGGGGGTGGTGGTGGCCCTGGGGCTCTTCTTCTGCGTCTTCGTCCACGAGCTGGCCCATTCCCTGCTGGCCCGCCGGCACGGCATCCGGATCCACTCCATCACCCTGCTGATCCTGGGGGGCGTCTCCTCCATCGAGGACGACCTGCCGGAGCCCCGGCACGAGCTCCCGATGGCCCTGGCAGGGCCGCTCACCAGCCTCGGCCTGGGCTTCCTCTCGACGGTCCTCGCGTATGTGGCCGACGCTGCCATCGCCTCCCGGCCTCTCGCCGGGGCGCTCGTCTTCGTGCTCGGTTACCTGGGAATCCTGAACGTGATGCTCTTTGCCTTCAATCTGATCCCGGCATTCCCCATGGACGGGGGCCGGGTGCTCCGGGCGTGGCTGGCCGCACGGATGCCACTCTCCCGGGCCACGAAGATCGCGGCCGATATCGGCAAGGCCTTTGCCGTCTTGATGGGCATCTTCGGGGTGCTTGTCGTCTTCAACCCCATTCTTATCATCATCGCCTTCTTCATCTACATCGGTGCCGACCAGGAGTCGATGATGGTCCGGTACAACGTGCTGTTAAAGGACCTCCGGGTCAGCGACGTGATGGCCCGGGAGGTCATCACGGTGCCCCCCACCACCCCGATCCCGGACGTGATCCGGTTGATGTACGCCACGAAGCACCTGGCCTTCCCGGTGCTGGACCAGGGAGTGGTCGTCGGCATGGTGACCCTGGACGATGTCCACCGCACGCCGGAGATCGACCGGGACGCAAAACAGGTGCGGGACATCATGACCCGGTCCCTCGTCACCCTTCCCCCGGACGCCCTCCTCACCGAGGCCTTCCGGCTGATGACCCGCCAGGGGATCGGCCGCATCCCCATCGTGGAGGGGACGACCCTCATCGGCATCGTGACCCGCACCGATATCCTGAGGGTGATGGAGCTCCGCGAGATCTAGGACGGGAAGGAGAGCGACCCTTCCAGGGGAATGGTCCCTGCCACGCTCCGGAACTCCTCCAGGGACCGGAACGGGCGGGCCGCGGCGATGGCCCCCGCCCGTTTCTTTCCCACGCCGGGGAGCCACCGCAGCGCCGTGAGAGGGAGCCGGTTCACGTCCACGGGGAAGGGGAGGGCTGTTACCGACCTCATCCCCCAGTCCACCACCACCGCGTCCAGGACCGTCCCCCTCGTCAGGGTGAGGGGTATCCCCACCAGGATGGGATAGGATCCCATGGGCCGCCCGAAGGAAGTGGGACCCGCCACCTCCACCTCCACCGACCGGATCACGGTCCCTGCCGGGAAGACCCGGGTGAGCATGGGCAGGTCGAACTCCTGCCGGACCCACTCCTTGAACCGGCGGAACTCCCGGTCATGCTTCCCCAGGGTGTGGTGCTCGTAGGCCCGGGTGCCGGGGAACGGCATCAGCTGCCGGAGGTTCACCCTCCGCACGAGCAGGCCCCGGGCGAGGACCTCTTCCAGGAACGCCCGGTTCAGGGCAAATGTCTCCGCCGTCTCGCCTTCCAGGCCGGTGACAAAGTTCA
Organism: Methanomicrobiales archaeon; assembly: GCA_028678715.1. Taxonomy (GTDB): domain Archaea; phylum Halobacteriota; class Methanomicrobia; order Methanomicrobiales; family JACTUA01; genus JAJRCY01. Next base: position 2,007 of record JAJRCY010000015.1, read on the forward strand.
GGCCAGGGAGGAGCTCCGGAATCCCGTCCGTGCGCCGGGCTCCGATCCTGTTCACGATCTCAATCGCCCGCATCACCTCCCCGGGCATGGCCTTCAGGTTGTTGCGGGCCACCACCTCCGGGTCCGCGGTCTCCATGCCGAACGCGGCGACGTCCCCCGGGGTATGGTGGCCCACAATCACCGCCAGGGCGGCCGCAGACTCCTCCTCGTGGCGGGCGATGGTCCCCGGGTTCACGTTGTCGATGTGGAGGGTGGAGAGGTCCGGGGCCTGCGCCCGGATCCCGGAGAAGAGCGCCTCCAGCACCCCGGGATCCGGCCGGGGGAACTCCTGCCCCGGGGGGACGCCGTACGTGAGGAGATCGGCCTGGCGCCCGAGCCGGAAGTGGCGGGCCCCTTCCCCGTAGAGTGCCCCCACCTCGGCCGCGACGGCGGAGGGGGACCGGAACCGGGGGGGCCCGTAGAAGGGCTCCGTGCAGAAGGAGCAGCCGCCCGAGACCTCCCGGTGGCAGCCGGTGCCGGTCTCGATCTCGCACATCACCCGCGGGTAGTCCGGGTGCTGGCGGATCACCGGAGCCCCCTCCACCGCCCACCGGTCACTCCGTGCATAGTCCCCCCGGCCGACAGGTTCCCTGCCGCCCAGCCATTCCTCCAGCGCCTCGGCGGGGCTGCCGGAGAGGAGGACATCGTAGCCGGCGATCTCCCGCCGGGTGGCCTTCCTCCCGCCGCCTGGCGACGAGCCAAAGAGGACCGGACCGCCCAGCACCGTCACCGGGTCCCGGAGCCGGGCCCCGACCTGCTCCACCTCCGTGAGAGTGGCCGGTGTTCCCCCCAGGTACTTCCCCGGCACCGTGAGGCCCGCGATGACAAGCACGAGATCGGCCCGGTCCATGGCGGAGAGGAGGCCGGGGTCGTGGCGGAGCCCGTCGATGGTCAGGTAGCGCACGGCGTAGCCCCGGCCGGAGAGCACGCCGGCACAGGTGCGGATGTACGGGGAGAGGTAGGGCGGGACCCCCAGGCACGCGGGCTCGTCCACGTACCCGTCCAGGATCACCGCGCTAGAGGTCATGGCCGATGAGTGCCAGGAGCCGGCGGGCCCAGAGGAGCTTCCCCCGCTTCACGGGGCCCACGTTCGGGTCATCCAGGAGAAACCCGGCCAGGGTGACCGAGGAGGCTCCCAGGGCATGGGCGAGGTAGACCGCCCGGTCGCCATCGGAGAAGCCCCCGAAGTTGTGGATCCGGCCGACAGGCCTGGCCTGGGTGGTCCCGACGAGCGGGCCGGGAAGATGGGGCACCCACCGGTGGAGGAGGGGGATGTTGTCGCCGTGGGCATGGACCACGATGACGGTGCCCCTCCGGTTCATCTCCACGAACTCTTCCGTGGCCCCGTCCAGGTCGGTGACGATGGCGGCCGGGCGGACGCCGTGCCGGAAGAGGCGTTCTGCCGCCCTGTCTGCCGCCACCACCACCCCCTTCACCCGGTCCAGCTCCCGGTCCAGGGTGGGAGCGTTCCCGCATACGGTGACGGCCTGTCCCCGTATCTGCTTCTCCAGCAGGGGAAGGGAATCGTGGGGCAGGAGCCGGTCCAGGACCCGGGCCGCCTCCTCGTCGGCATCCCTGTCGAACCCGAAGTCCGCGAGGATCTGCCGGTAGTAGGGCTCCCACTCCTCAAACTTCGAAAATTTCATGGTGCTCTTCTTTCTCAAGGCCCACGACCCGCATGAACTTGCGCAGGATGGGGTCCAGAACAAGGGTCAGGAGATCCTCCTTGGTCTTGACGAGAGAGAAGTAGGTGAGGGGGATGGTGGCGGCGGCCATGTTGGGGTGCCCGCCCGCATCGCCGATGTCCCCGAATGCCTCCGAGAGCACGTTCCCGATGTGGAGCCGGATGTCCTTGTTCCGGGCAGTGATGTAGATGGAGGAGTCCCCGATCCCGCAGACGAGGACGGTGTTCACCCCTTCCAGGTTGATGAGCAGGTCAGCGGCCTGGGGGAGGGCATCCCGGTTCCGGACGAACCCGACCGTGGAGAAGAGGTAGCCGCTGCGGATCTTCCGGTTCCGGATGGCGGTGCCCAGCACGTCCAGCGTCTCCTGGGAGATCGCCGGGGAGGTGATCTTCTCCAGGAGCTCCTGGTCCGTGAGGGGGAGGAGGTAGGCGGCATGGGTCAGGTCCGAGGGGGTCACGTTCCTGCGGAAGTCCCGGGTGTCGGCCCGGATCCCGTAGAGGAGTGCGGTGGCCACCTTCTTGTTGACGGTGATCCCCAGCTCCTTCAGGTACTGGACCATGATCGACGCGGTGGCCCCGATGTCATTCCGTACATCGGCGAAGTCGGCCTTCACTGCCGGCGCCTCGCCGTTCTTGTGGTGGTCGATGATCAGGTGGACCGGGGTATTCTTCGGCAGCTCGTTGTTGACCCCGGGCACCGAAGAGTCCACAAGGGCGAGGTAGGTACACTCCGAGAGGACCTGGGGCGTGATCCGTTCCATGCTGATGTCCAGCAGGTTGACGAAGGCCCGGTTCTCCTGGTGCCCGATGTTGCCGCCGTACAGAATTTTGCACTTGAGACGGTTGTTGTTCGCATCGGCAGCGATGGCCATCAGCGCCATGGCCGAGGAGATGGAGTCCGGGTCCGGGTTGGTGTGGGTGACGATCCCGAGCGTGCCTTTCCACCCGGCCAGCAGGTCGCGGAGCTTCCGGGCCCGCTGCGAGGTCTGGAGCTCCCGGAGGGGGGCTTCGACCGATTCCTTCTTCTTCCGCTGGCGCACCGTCTCGGCCATATGTACAGAGATGGATGTTCCCATGTAATAAGGGATTCCGTAACTATTAATACCGGGAACCGACCAGAATCTTAGGTCATTTCCGGGGCCTGTAGCTTAGTCAGGTAGAGCGATGGACTCTTAATCCATAGGCCAGGGGTTCGAATCCCTTCAGGCCCGCTTTTCGGGTTTTGTTTTCGGGATCTGATCGGGATGAGGGGTATCCCGGTTCGGAAAAATGTCCGCACTCCGGTCACAATTTCTCCGACGAACTATTCTCTCGCATGGGGATGGCGACGGGAGAAGGCCTGCCCCCTCCCGACCCCCTCGGTTTTCCTGAAGATTCCTTAAGGTGTTACTTTTCACTCCGTTTACCACTGGTACGCTCTTGGGGGCTCCGCCCCCGCCGCGTGGGCATCCCCCGGGGAGGATAGTCCGATCATTCAGTTGAACCGACGTGGCGAGACATCCTCATTCGGGCGGGGGGCGCCCACGCGGCGGGGGGGACCGTCAGGTCCCCCCCTGGAGCGTCCCACCGGTATCTCGATTTCTCTCGAAAAAACCGAACTCTACAGCAGGATCTGGCCCATCCATGGATACTCAGCAGAAGGGGGCAGGCCCCCTCCCGGCCCCCTTCCCGATGAGGCTAGGTGATCCGAAATTATCCGCAGTCCAGATCTCCAAGGTCTTTTCCGCCAGGATTCCCGGGGAATCGCTCACTTCCCGATCTTGACGAGCATCTCTTCCAGCGTCGGGTAGTGGGACTCGATCCGCTCCACCCGGCCCCCGATGGAGGGGAGGGCTGTCGTCACCTCGTTCATCTCGTGGATGTCCAGGTCATCCAGGACGTAGAGAGCCCCCTCCCTCCGGTAGTTGAGATGCTTCCCGAGCCGGCCGATATCGTCGATGGAGAAGTAGGCCGAGTAGGTGATGGTGCCAAACATCTCACGGAGCTCCTGCATGGTACCGCAGGCCACCTGCTTCCCCCGCCTGAGGATCATGACCCGGTCGCAGATCTCCTCCACCTGAAAGAGGTTGTGGGCTGAGAAGATGATCGTCTTCTCCTGCTGGCGGAGACCCTTCAGAAAATCGATGATGTACCGGGAGGTCATCGGGTCCAGGCCTGACGACGGTTCATCGTAGATCAGGAGGGAGGGGTCATGGAGCAGGGACCGGGCGATGGCGGTCTTCCGCTTCATCCCCTTGGAGAGCTCCCCGATCTTCTTGCCCCCGTCCTCGAGGGAGAGCGCCTGCAGCAGCTCCCGGGACTTCCTGTCGATGGCAGGCCCGTCCATGCCATAGATCTCGCCGAAGAACCGGAGGTAGGAGGGCACCGTCATGGTCTCGTACAGGTGGGACTCCTCGGGGAGGTAACCGAGTATCTGCTTCAGCCGCAGCGGCTCGGCCACCACATCGATGCCACCGATGGAGAGGGATCCGGTGGTGGGGGCGATGAGCCCGGACATGATCCGGAGCAGCGTGGTCTTGCCCGCCCCGTTGTGCCCGATGACGCCGAAGATCCGGGTATCCTCCAGGTCGATGTCGATGCGGTCAAGGGCGAGGAAGCCGTTGTAGCGCTTGGTGATGCCTCTGGCCTGGATCATGGGTGCAGTAATTATTTCTCTATCCGGAAGAAATAGATTCTCACCTTATCACGGGGGTTTGCGGGGAACGATCCGGTTCTTATGGGAGTTTTATCCTCTGTCCTCACCATTGCCCGCTGGGAAGTGAAGCGTTCCTTCACCACCCTGGGGAGGAATGTCCTCCCGGTGGCGGTGGTCCTCTTCCTCCTGCTGATGCTCGCCACCGGTTTCACCGCCCGGAGCGGCATGCACCTGCAGGACGGCATCTACTCCCTGGGGATCGATGATCCCGGCCTCTCTGCCATCTTGGGGGGAGACGCCAGGTTCCGGGTCTTCTCCGGGGATAGTGGTACCCTCCGGGCGTACCGGGGATCCTACGACCTGGTGATCGTCGAGGGGGCGGTGCTGCGGCCTCTCTCCGAGCGGGGCAGGGCTGCGGAAAAGACCCTGGAACGGGATTATGCCCGGTACGTCTCATCGGTGTACAACCGGGAACAGGACCTCTTTGCCGCTTACCCCCTCTGGATCGACCTGCGGGCCGTGAAGAGCGAACTCTCCTTCGACGCCACCCAGAGCGGTCAGTACCTGTCCCTGCAGCAGCGTTCCGGGGAATCCCCGGTACCCGAAGGCACGGTGGCGGTGGTGGCTACCCCGGCACCGCAGCTCCCTGTCCCGGAGGAGGCGCTCCGGGAGGGGCTGATGCAGGAGGAGGGGACACCCGACCAGTTACGCCGCTACACCGGGCTCTTCTCCCAGGAGCCGGAGTACCAGAACTTCCGGACCCCCTCCCAGCTCTCGCCGCCTCTCCCCTTTGACTCCATCATCTTTGTCTTTGCCTTCATCTTTCCCCTCTACTTCACCTCCCAGTTCTTCATGATGTCCGTCATGCACGAGCGGATCGAGCGGAAGGGCGAGGTGCTCCTCGCGAGCCCCGTGGCGCCATCCGTCATCATCGCCGGGAAGATGCTCCCCTACCTGCTGGGCATGGTGGGCATCTCCACGGCGGTGATCCTCGCCGCGGGGGCCCCCCTCACTGTGCTCCTCCCCCTCTTTCCCGTGATCCTCTTCTTTCTCGCCTCAGCCCTCCTCATCGGCATGATCTCCCGGTCCTTCAAGGAACTCTCGTTCATCTCCATCTTCTTCTCCACAGTGGCCACCACGTACCTCTTCTTCCCCTCCATCTTCGCCCAGGTGCACGTCATCTCACTCATCTCCCCCCTCACCCTCATCGTGCTGCAGCTCCAGGGAGAGGGGTTCACGGCAGGCCAGTATATGTACTCGACCGCGCTCTTCTACCTGACCTCCGGCGTGCTCTTCTTCGCCGGCACCGTCAACTTCAATGCCGAGCGGCTCTTCTCCGAGCTGGCCTTCTTCCCCCGGGTGAGGGAGTTCATTGCCGCGACCCTCTCACGGGACCATCCCTTCCGCTCGGTCTTTCTCGCAAACATCCTCCTCATCCCGTTCATCTTCATGGTCCAGATGATGGCACTCGTCCTCTTCTTCAACCTCCCCCTGCCCTGGTCCCTCCTCCTGCTCATCGGTGCCGCGGCGTTCATCGAGGAGTTCGCCAAGTCCATCGGCGTGTACACCCTCTTCTTTGAGGGCGATGCCCGTCCCGGCATAAGGACCCTGGTCCTGGCCTCAGCGGCCACGGGCGCAGGGTTCCTTGTCGGCGAGAAGCTCTTCCTTTTCGCGATGCTCACCCAGATCACCGACTCGGTCTTCGGCTCTGTCCTCTTCCTGCAGCAGGGGGTCCTCCTCCTCTGGCTGCCCCTCCTCCTCCATATCACCGGTGTCCTCGCGGTCTCCCTGGTGCTGCGGGCCGGCGGGAAACGGTGGTACCTCCCCGGCCTCCTCGCTGCAACGGTGATCCACGGGCTGTACAACCTGTACTTCATCCTGGGGTGGATGCGGTGAACGCCCGCCATATCACCATCATCGCGAAGAAGGAATTCCAGGGGCTGAACCACGAGAAGACGATCCTCCTTGCCGTCCTCCTCCAGCTCTTCGTGGCCATGTTCTCGTCGTTTCTCATGGTGGGGCTCACCTCCATGTACGACCCCTCCTCCCTCTCGGCCGCAACCCGGGTCCGCTACGGGATAGCCCTCGTGGGCGCCAACACCACGCTCGACCGGTACCTGGGGGAGCGGGCCGATTTCCAGGTGTACCGGATGGATCTCTCCACGGGCATCGCGGCCCTGGAGGAGCGGAAGCTGGCGGCCGTGATCTATGTCCCGCCGACGCCACCCGATGCCCGGGAGCCCGTGCAGGTGACCCTCTACACCCTGCAGAACGATATCCAGACGGCGGTCGTCCAGGTGAAGCTGAAGGAGGTGCTCCTGGAGTACGAGGAGGACCTGCGGGAGGAGCGAAGGCCCCGCCTGTCGTCAACGCCCCTTGACGTCCGGTTCCCGGCAGGGCAGAAAACCGAGGGGTTCTACGAGTTCGTGTACGGCCTGCTCATCCCGCTTCTTGTCTTCATGCCCGCCATCATCGCCTCCTCCCTGATCATCGACATGATCACCGAGGAGTACCAGCACAACACCCTGGAGACCCTTGTCTCCACCCCCGTCTCCTTTGCCGAGGTGGTCTGGGGCAAGGTGCTGGCCTGCGAGCTGCTGGTCCCGGTCCAGGCGGGGGCATGGCTCCTTCTCCTGGCAATCAACGGGATCCGGGTCGAGAACCCCCTGCCCGTCCTTTTCCTCGTCTCCCTCTCCTCCCTCGCCCTGATCCTCCTCTCGGCCCTGACCGCGCTCCACTACCGGGAGCGGACCGCCGCTCAGTTCATCTACTCGACGGCCCTTGTCGTCGTGATCCTGGTGGTCATCGCCATACCGGGCAATCCCCTGAACGTCATCGTGAGGGCGGTGACCGGATCTCCCGGGATGGATCTTGCGGGCACCCTCGCCATCGTGGGCATCGGAGCCATGGCCCTCGGGTATGTCACGCACCGCTACGCGGAGCGGATCGGCAGGCTGGCCCAGCTCGGGACCTGAAAGGTCCCCTAGAATCTGTGCAACGGCAGAGATCCTATTACATCCGGGAGAGAACCCTTTCTGATGGATGCGCACCCCCCGGTGACCCCCACCCTGCCGGATGCCCATACCCGGACCCTCACCCTCGTCATCCTGACGCTGGCCGCGTTTTTAAACCCCTTCACCGGCTCCTCCATCGACCTGGCCCTTCCCGTGATCGCTGCGGAGTTTTCGGTGGACGCGGTGACGCTCAGCTGGGTGCCCTCCGCCTACCTGCTCTCCCTCCTGATCTTCCTGCTCCCTGCAGGCAGGCTGGGCGACTGCTACGGCCGGGTCACGGTCTTCCGGACCGGTGTCGTCATCTACACCGCTGCAACGGCCCTCATCGTCTTCATCCCCTCCATCATCGCCCTCCTGCTCCTCCGGTTCCTGCAGGGTATCGGGTCAGCGATGGTCTTCTCCACCATCACCGCCATTATAGCGGAGATGTACCCGCCGGGAGAGCGGGGCCGCGCCCTGGGGATCAACGTGACCGCCGTCTACGCCGGCCTGTCGCTGGGGCCGTTCCTGGGGGGTGTCCTCACCCAGTACTTCGGCTGGCGGTCCATCTTTACCGTTACGCTGATCATGGCAGGCTTCGTGATGGCAACCTTCCGGCGGATCCCCGCATCCCTGAACAATGCCTGCCGCGGGGGGCTTGATCTCCCGGGTGCGGCCATCTCCTCGGGGTTCCTGCTGATGGTCTTCTTCGGCCTGTCCCGGGTCCCCTCCCCGCAGGCCTTCCTCTTCCTGGCAGCCGCCACCCTCCTGGTCCCTGTCCTGTTACGGGTCGAACAGAGGGCGCCGGCCCCCCTCATCCCGCTGGGACTCCTGAGGGAGAACCGGATCTTCACCTATTCCAATGCTGCGGCGCTGATCAACTATGCCGCCACCTTTGCTGTGGCCCTCCTGATGAGCCTGTACCTGCAGTACATCCGGGGCTATGCCCCGGCCGCTGCCGGCTCGATCCTCTTCATCCAGCCGCTGGTCCAGGTGATCTGTTCGCCCGTCGCCGGCCGGCTCTCGGATCGCATCGAGCCCGCCATCCTTGCCTCGGCCGGTATGGTCATCTCTGCGGTAAGCCTGCTGGGATTCTCCCTCCTCACACCCAACATACCGATATCGCTCATCGGGTTTCTCCTTGCCCTGCTGGGCACCGGCCTTGCCCTTTTCTCCTCCCCCAACACGAATGCCGTCATGTCGTCTGTCCACACGCACCAGTACGGGATTGCCTCGGCGATGCTCTCCACGATGAGGACCATGGGCATGGTGACCTCCATGGGGGTGGTGATGGCGACCTTTGCCGTGTACCTGGGGCAGCATCCCATCGAACCGTCCCTGTACCCGGCATTTCTCGCATCCCTCCGCCTGATCTTCGGCGTCTTCCTGATCCTCTCCCTTGCCGGGGCGGCCCTCTCCTGGAGAAGGCGGGCACGGGTACCCTCGCCCTGAGGCTTCCCGTCCCTGCGATGGGATTATCTCCCGCTCCCGCCCTGATCACTGTAGTGCACCGTA
>JAJRCY010000016.1 GCA_028678715.1 Methanomicrobiales archaeon
CGAGGCGGTGAGGTACCGGCGCACGACGGGGACATAGGGCTCCTCGATCATGTAGGCCGGGTCAATCCCCATCAGGATATGGGTCATCACCGTGTTCCCCGAGATCACGATCTCGTAGATCTCCTCCCGGTCGATCCCTGCCGTGTTGGCCGCAGCGGTGAGGGCGGTATTGATGCTCTCGGTCGCCAGCTGCTGGAGCCGGTCCAGCCCGCCCTTGCGGGCATAGTTGACCCGGGAGAGGATGTCCTCGCCGCAGCTGATCTGCCGGTTGTAGTTGGAGGCGACGGCAAGCACCTTCCCGTCCACCAGGGACCGGAGGTACACCACCACCGTTGTCGTGCCCAGGTCCACCGCTGCCCCGTAGAGGGAGGTGGAGGTATCCCCTTTCTCCACGTTGATGAGCCGGTAGCCGCCGGGAACCAGGGCGACCGTCGCGGTCACCTTCCAGCCGGAGTCCCGCAACACCGCCGGGATCGACCGGAGGACCTCCAGGGGGGCATAGATCTTCTCGGCCACTGGACCGCCCCTCTTCTCGATCCCCCAGAGGAGCCGGGTCAGGTCCGGTGAGGGGTCCTCGAGGGTGGGGGCCTGGAGCTCCAGGGCATACTTCCAGACGGAGGGGTGGAGCTCGGTCTCGATCCCCAGCGACTCCATCAGGATCTTCTGCTCCTGGATCAGGGTGGACTCCGGGATCAGGACCTGCACGTCCCCCTCCACCACCGTCTGGCAGGCCAGGCAGGCTCCGTTCTCCAGTTCGCCGGGAGTGAAGAACCTGCCATACTTCTCCCGGTCAAAGGTCGTGAGCCCCGATTTCAGGGAGACCACGCATTTCCCGCACTTCCCCAGCCCGCCGCAGACCACGTTCATCTGGATCCCGGCCTTCTGGGCTGCCTCGAGGATGGTGGTTCCCGGGTCAACGGCGATCTTGCGGTACGTGGGAAGGAAGGTCACGGATGGCATGGACGGCTCCAGGGCCCCCGTGCGCCCTGGCGGGGGAGGGCCGGGGTGGGTCGGGGCTCACCCTTCATGATGGAGGGTGGTCCATCCTGCCATAAGTGGTTTCCCGTTTCTCCTTGCAGGGATGGATACGCCATGCCTCAGCCACCGGGGGCCTTCTTCCATGACTGCTCCAGGAACTCCGGCACCTCCGCCGCATCCCGGGGCCCCACCAGCACTTTCCACCCCGTGGCCTCCTCTACCCTTCCTGAGAGGGGGGCCGCGTATCCGGGCAGGACCAGGGTCCGGTGGCCGGTCTCCGCTTCCACGCCGAACCGCTGGAGAGAGTCCCGGATCATATTCTCGTTCAGCTTGCCGGATGCCACCGCCGTGAGGACCGAGAAGCCTTCCGTGTCCACGAGAAGGAGGAAGCAGGAAATCCGGGAGGACTCCAGGTACCCGAGGAGCGTGAAGTAGGTGAGGGAGAAGTTCACCGTGAGCAGCAGGGGGTCGCCCCGGGTGGGGTTGCCCACCCGGTAGATCCCGGGGGTCATCTGGATCGGTTTCTGGGGATCGGTGTAGATGTTCTGCCGCAGGGTGAGGGAGGGGAGGAGGGATGCGGGATTCCTGGGGGTGGTGACCATCACCGCGGCGTACTTCAGGATGCCCAGGGAAAGCGCTGCCTCCTCCAGGCCGGGGGCGGTGGCGTCCAGGTACACCGGGTACCCGAGCTCCGGTGCGGAGCGGGCCAGGGCCAGGCGCCGGATCAGGGTGGAGGTGATCAGGAACTCCCCCAGGGTCTCCGGGAACGGGTCCAGCACCAGGTCCTGGACTCCTGCCGCCGCACAGGTCCCGGCAAGGTTCCGGAGGGCGTCTGCCCCCCGAGCCCTCACGGCGAGCGGCGCCCCGTACCGTTTCGCGAGGGAGCACATGGCTCCGTGGTTCTCTGCCGTGGCGGCATGGATCAGGGGCCTGTAGTTGCCGCATTCGGCGAGGGCGGCCTCCATGGACGCCGGCGATCCCGCGATCAGCATCTCGGGGAACTCCGCCGTCTCCTCCACCACCCGGACCGCCTTCCCGAAGGCCTCCGGCGAACCGGAATCGTTCCGGATCGCGATCCCGTTCACCCGGAGGAGCTCCCCGACGCGGGGGAAGACCTCATCCTTCACCCGGGTGGCCACGCGCCGGATCTCGTCTGTGGTCTGGCGGTCAGAGACCAGGAACAGGATCCCCGGTGGGTGGACAAAGGACTTGTCGTGCCGGAAGAGAACGATCTCCTCCCCGACCGCGAAGGATCGCTCGCCCACGCCGATCTTCACCCGCAGGATGGGCGGCCGCGTGGCCCCCTTCAGGAGCTGCTTCGTGGCCTCATCCAGGTACGGGCAGGTCTCGGCATCGGCCTTTCCCGAGGCCAGCTTCATGGCAAAGGTCAGGCAGGTGGGAAAGCCGCACTCCTTGCAGTTCTTCTTGGGCAGGAGCTTGTAGATGTCCAGCGCCTTCAGGGCCATGATCTCCCGTCACCCCCCTCCCTGTGCCGGTGTTCCTTTCTGTCGTGCCGCGAGGGCAGAACACGCGTCCCGGAGCCTCTTCACCGACAGCGGGTGCCGGACGCAGACGATGTCAGCGCCTGCCACCGCGGCCGGGAAGGCGGCATGGAACTCCCAGGAGAGAGCCCGCTCCTGCCGGTCGGCGGGTGCCGCATCCCTCACCTCCCTCACGGTCAGGGAATCCGGCGCGGCAGAGATCACCGGCATGGCGAGGTCCGTGTCACCCTTCAGGGCTGCATACCGGATCCGCTCCATCACCGAGTAGGAGTACTCGAACCCGTAGCCCAGGGCCCCGGTGTAGGGATCAATGACAATCCGGTCCACGGGAACACCGATCTCCCGCAGCAGGATATTCAGCTGCTTCGCCAGGTTGATGTCGATGGGTGACTGGGCGATCACCGCGTGGCCGTAGGCGAGGGCGGCGGCGGCGATGGACCGGTAGCGGTCCGCCTCCGCCGTGCCCAGCAGGAGCCGCTCGCCGGCCCCGGCCTCCCCGCACCGCTGGAACACCTCGCTGTCGAGAGCGGGATCACTGGACCCCTCGATGATCAGGGGGAGGGTTGTCGCGGCAAGCACGGACTCCACGGTCTTCTTCATACCATCGGGGTCCGGCGTCTGGCGCCGGTGGGTGGAGGTGAGGTGGAGGCGGACGAGATCTGCCCCGTACGTCTTCTCCGCCTCCCGTGCCCATGCCGCCGTGTCCCCGGCCAGGTCGCCCACCTGCTCCCTGACCACCGGTGGCCAGAGCACGGGATCATCGCAGATCTCCAGGGCGATGAGGGGCCGTTTCCCGCAGGGGGCCTCCCCCGGCAGGAAGGGGAGGTCCCGCGATCCCCCGATGCAGTACTGCACGGACCGGGTCCCCCCATCGCCACGGGTCGCTCCCAGCAGCACCCGGCCGATGGTTCCGGTCCACTCTTCCTGTTCAGCCACGGGCACCACCCGTCACACCAGCGGGCTCATGCCCGGCGCAGGGTGACCGACCCTGGCCAGGAACTCAACGAGTTGCTCGAGCGTGGGCGCAGTCTCTTCATCCGCGATCTGGTCGAAGAGATCCGGGATGCCGATGGCTGCGAGGCGTGCTCTCAACCGGTCGCCCAGCTCCTCCCTCAGGATCCGGGGCATCCACACCAGCCGCCGGCTCCCCCCTTCCGCCTGGAGGAAGCGCTCCGACAGGATGTAGCCCTTGGAGATGCCGGCAAAGCCCGGTGTCTGGGCACCGCCGCCGATGGTGCCGGCGAGCGTCGAGAAGGTCATCCCCATGGGGGTATCCCCCGTGTACTCGCGGTTCACCACCATGAAGCCGTTCACGTCGGGGAGAACCGCAGCCACGCACTCGAAGCAGCCGCAGCAGGTCATCGGGTATTCCATGATCCCGTAGAGGGCGCAGCGGCTCACCTCGCCATGGGACGCCTTCCGGACGAACTCGTTCACCCCCTCGAATTCGCCCCGCAGCGCATCGATGACGCGGCCTCTCGCAACCGGCTGGTTGGCCCCGGCCGGGGCGATCTCGCAGGCGATCTTGCCATCCAGCCAGCTGATGGCCCCGCAGAGGGCCGGCCGCTGGGGGGTGATGATGCAGACATGGTTGGGGGCAAAGGTCTGGCAGAGGATGCAGGAGTAGAAGGTATCCACGTCCTCGTCCTTCATGCCCAGCACCCTCTGATCCCGCTCCGCGTAGACCGCCTCTGCCTCTTTTTCTGCCGCGAGTACCTTCTCCCTGTCAGTGAGGAGGGTCACCTGGACTGCGTCCAGAAGATCAGGAAAGTCGATCCGGAACTTGGCCTGGATCAGCTTCCCCAGATGCTCCATCCGGAGCCCCCGGGCAATGGCATCCCGGGAGAGGCGGACCCAGATCAGGTTCCTCTGGGCCACGTGCCAGGAGCCCTCGCCGTAATTGACAAAGTTGTGGATCCTCCGCTCCAGCACCGGCTCAAAGTCCTTCCGCATCCGTGCCCCGGCCACGTCCACCAGGATCCCCAGGGGCACGGCGGTGCCCGGTTGCATCTCGCCGATCTCCGGACCGATGACCCGGACCAGGCCATCCTTCACCTCGGCAGCAGGTTTCATGCGGAGGAGCTCGAAGGCCGGGGACCGGCCCCCACCGAACTCCACGTGCATCTCCTCCTTCCGGATGCTCTTCCCCTCGAAGGCGGGGGAGCAGGCCATGGGGATGGGGATGGCGGTGACCTTCACCCGGATCTGACGGAGCTCCATGCCCCGGGTGACCGCCTGTCCCGCGGCGACGGCGATCCAGTCACCGCCCCCGTACCCCCCGGCGGCGAGGATCGGGATACCCAGGTCCCGGAGCGAGTCCGTGAGGGCCACTTCTGTCTCCGACAGGCCGGGGAATACGACAACAAAGGCCCGGGCCCGTTCCTTTGCATAGGCCACGAGCCGGCCTGCATCGCCGGGTGCCACTCCGCCGAACATCATTGCCACCCGTGTCAGGATGTCGGCGAAATGGACCCCGGCATCGGGAGTGGAGCCCAGGGGTACCAGCCGGTAGTCCAGCCCCACCTTCACCCCAGCCTTCTGCAGGACGGGTACCACGGATCCTGCCAGGAAGGTGAGCATGTACTTCTCCTGCAGCTCCCGGGCGATGGCGGCAGCGGCATCCGGGCTGTCAGGCGTACCGGTGAGAAGTGCCAGACCAAGGATGGACCCGTCCACGAGGGAGTAGCCCAGTTTCCGGATCACTGTGTCCGGGACAAAGCCGGTGTAGGGTGACGGTTCCGGCCCCTGCACGGCGATCCGGGCGGCCCTCAGGCACTCGGATGCCACCAGAGGGTGGCTGCCCGCCTTCCCGTACGCCTCCCGTGCCCCGTCGGCATCATGCACCGCGATGCCCGTGAGGGCAAAGGCGATGGGCAGGTGATAGGCGGTCTCCGGGTGCTGCAGCGTCCCCGAGAGCGCGCGCATGCCACGCGCCAGTTCCTCCCGCCCGTTCCGCACCGCAATTCCGATATCTGTCACATCGGTTGCCTCCGGGTATGACGTGTGTATCCAGCCCTCATATTGGCTCCGCACACTTGGCAGGGTATGCAGCGGTCCCTGGCCGGTGGGGGACGGGAGCGGCAGCCCCCGCCCCCGCGGACGGGCGAGAATTCGGCTCGGTTTCTGCTCTCCCCTTTGTGATCCATACTTTTAAAATCGTGGGAGTGGAAAAATAATGGATAATGATCGTCCCGACGAAGATATTCTTCACAAAAGGGGTCGGAATCCATAAAGACAAGCTGGCATCCTTTGAACTGGCACTGAGAAAGGCCGGGATCGAGAAGTGCAACCTGGTGCATGTCTCCAGCATCTTTCCTCCCAACTGCCGGCAGATCTCCACGGAGGACGGCCTGAAAGAGCTCCAGCCCGGGCAGATTGCGTACTGCGTGATGGCCCGGAACGAGACGAACGAACCGAACCGGCTCAGCTCCGCCGCCATCGGCCTGGCCCGTCCCAAGGCCAATGAGGAGTACGGGTACCTCTCCGAGCACCATGCCTTCGGCGAGACGGATGAGAAGTCCGGGGAGTACGCGGAGGACCTGGCCGCCACCATGCTTGCGACAACGCTCGGGATCGAGTTTGACCCGGACCAGGCATGGGAGGAGCGGGAGCTGATTTACAAGGCCAGCGGGAAGATCATCCGGACCACCCACATCTGCCAGTCCGCCCAGGGAGAGAAGAACGGCAAGTGGACCACCGTCATTGCGGCCGCGGTTTTTCTCACGGATTAATTCCTTTTTTCCCCGACCGCAGTGATTCATCAGCAGGCCCTCCAGAATCCCGTAACCCCCCTTCTCCCCACCGTATCCTACGAGGGGGAGAAGCGAGGGGGTCAGCCCCCACAGGGTACCCACTTCCGTGACGAAGGGGCGATCCGTTCGGTACCATCTTCTGGTGACTCGCTTCCCTCTCTTCAGAGTGCGATGGCCAGGCCAAGGATCAGGAGCGTGGTCCCTCCCCCCAGGGCTGCCACCACCCATGCCCTCCCGCTCCGGAGGAGGATTGCAGCAGCGATGCAGATGCCGAGGTAGGGGAGGAGCGTGGTGATCACCGAAATGCTGGCCAGGAGCCCGAATTGGTTGGTGAAAAGGAGGAAGCCTGCCGGCACCAGGCAGGAGAGGACCAGCGCCGACACCGGTGTACCCCTTTCCCCCAGGGTCGCGAGGGTCCCGAGTCCGTGGCCGAGAGCCAGGTTCTGGACAACCCGCGATGTGCCGATGATGTAGGCATTCATGGCCGAGAGCATGGCAACGATCCCCACGCACGCCACCACCGGGCCCGACTGGGGCAGGACGACGGATGCGGCCCGGGCCACGGGTGCAGGGGAAGAGGCCAGGATCTCGGATCCGACCGACCCGATCAGCGCCAGGTTCAGGCCCAGGTAAACCAGGATCACGATGGCCATCACTGCAAAGAGCGCCCGGGTGATGAGGGTCGTGTCCCGTGTCTCGTCCACAGGGATGGCGCTGATCTCAAAACCCGTGAAGGGCCAGTATACGATCACCATGGTGGCAGCGAGGCCCGGGAGGGTGAACGGGACGGTGGGCAGGAAATGGTCCAACCGGATGAACGGGACGAGAAAAATGGTGATGGCCACCAGGGGGATGATCTTGAGCATGGTCAGGATATTCTCTGTCCAGCCCGACAGGAAGATGCCCCGGAGGTTAATGGCAAGGAGTGCCAGGATGATCCCGATCTCGGCGGGGAGAACCCAGGGGATCCCGAAGAAGGTCAGGTACTGCCCGATGCCTGCCGCGATGGTGGCGATGCCGAAGAGGGAGGAGACCAGGTAGCAGATGACCAAGGCCAACGAGACCCGCGGCCCGAAGACCCGGGTGAAGATGGCAGAGAATGCGCCCGTGGTCCGCCATTCCGCCGGGATCCATGCCAGGCAGAGCATGACACTGGTGGCAGAGACCGCGACCACGAGCCAGGCGAGGAGAGACAGGGGCCCAAGGAGCCCGGCCGCAATCCCCGGAACCACGAAGATACCGGAGCCGATGGTCCCCCCCACTCCCAGCGAGACCAGCTCCACCATCCCGAGGGACTTCCGGTAGGTTCTCCTGCCCGGGTTTTCCGCCGGCATCTCCCCACACCTCTCCGCAGGAGTATCCACCATGCCGGGATATGAATACGGCCGGTGACACCTGCGCAATGGCCAACCCGAAGGGTGGTGATCCCCCGTTTCGCGATCACCGCCCCCGCTCCTCGCCGGGGTGGGCCCGGGAGGGGGCTCTGCCCCCTCCCGTCGCCCTCTCCCGATGAGGATGGGAGGATCCTGCCTTTACCGGAGGAAGAGCTCCAGGAACAGCGAATCCTGACGACCAGACGGGGTATCGGAACCCGCCAGCCTCCTCCCCACTTTCATCCCCCGCACGGCACGGGTTCATGGTGCAGGCCGAAGGAGCCGCCTGCATGAACACGGGAGATGATCTGAAGCGGTTCCTGGAGGGGGGAACCGACTGGGAACGGTTGCAGACAACGGTGGCAGGGATCGGGATCCTCCGGATGCCTGCTTCCGGTGCCCGGCTGCAGAAGCTGGCGGTGGAGATCAACCCGCTCACGCTTCGTGGCACCCGCATGAAGCGCCGGGGACTGGTCATCCGCTCCCTGGACGAGCTGGAGGCGTTCCGCACCCTCCTCAACAGCCCGAGGCTGGAGCACCTGGTGGCGGACCTGGCAGCCGTGAACCCTGCTGCACCTCAGGCGCTGCAGGACACGGGAAAGGGGGGTCCGGTACTGGAGATCTGAGCGACGGGATGCCGGCCGGGTCTCAGGAGAAGGAGAAGGAGCCGTATCTCCCCCCGCCGCCGGGGTGGAGCACCAGTCGCCCGGACCGGAGTGAATCCACCGCTCCGGCAACCGCCGCGTGGACCTCCCGGATCTCCGCGACCGGGGTATCCACCAGCACCGCGATCTCGGTGCCGAACGCAGCGACGAGTTCGCCGTAGAGCCGGCGGCACTTCGCGGTATGGGGCGAAGAGGTACCGAGCACCCGCTGGATGATCTCCCCCAGGGGGATCAGATGCAGGTAGGGCGGGCGGGGCGTGGAGGGGCTGTCCGAGAGTTCCCGCGCCCGGTCCAGGACCCCCTTCTTGATCCGCCCCCGGTCGTCGGGGCAGCGCCAGCCCAGGGCCACGGCCTCTCCCAGGGGGAACTGGCGGAAGCACCGGGTGCAGGCCGTGCGGTTGTACTTGCCCTCCTCCGGGAAGAACCCGGCATTCATCACGACAGAATCCTTCCGCACGCCCTCCAGCACATCCCCGCAGGTGAGATCCCGCACCGAGAGGCGGGTGAACTCCCGGCCGAGCCGGACGGGCGAGGGGCTGTGGGCATCCGAGTTGGTGAGAAACGGGACGCCCCGGAGCTCGCCGATCCCGGCTCCATAGGAGGAGTCCGCCGAGAGTCCCAGCTCCAGGAAATCGATGGGCTCAGTCCCGTAGCAGTCGGCCACGCGGTCAAAGGAGGCATAGAGGGAGGTCCAGGGGGTGAAGGCATGGGCCGGGCCGACGAGGCCCCCCAGGGCGTGGACCCGTTCCGCGATGGCCTCGCCGCCCAGGTCCACCCGGGGCCGGCCGCTGGTCCGGAACCGGGCCCGGTCCGGGCCCAGCCGCTCCCCCAGCCGCTCAAAGTCCTCCCAAGACTCCAGGAGAATCAGGTGGTGCACCCGGTCCCGGTCCTCCACCTCCCCGGTGGGGACCACCAGGATCCCGGAGCCGGTGTCCGGTGACTCTTGCCACATCCGCCTCCAGCCAGGGTGGAGCCCGTCGCCGCTTCCCAGTACCTGGAGACCTTTGATTCGGCACCCTTCCCGCAGCCGTGCGGGTACCATGTCGCGGGAAGAGGCGATCGAGAAGGGAGAGTGGATGTGGAGATCGGCGTTGACCTGCATGCTATCCGATGTAGGAGAGCTCGTCATCCTGGCGCGCCTTGTGGATCTCGGCCAGGCGCTCGATGACCTGCTCCATCTCCGATGCCCGGTCCTGGAGCTGGGTGCTGTTCACCTCGATACCCAGGAGGGCCGAGAGCACCCGGAGGAGGCTTGTTGCTGATTTGGGGTCCACCAGGTAACCGGAGGTCTCCCCCATCAGGCAGACCGCGTCCAGGGACCTGCGGCGGGCAAGCCCCAGGAGGAGCCCGGAGGCCCCGATGATCCCTCCCGCCGGTTCATCCTCTTTGAACTCTCCGCCGGCCGCTTCCACCTCTCCGCGGAGCTCCTGCCGGTTCACCGCGCAGAGCACCCGGGGGATCTCCACCAGGTGGCCGACCCCGTATCCCCCTAGGGTGTAGATCCGGCGGACATCCATCTGCTGGGCCACGTCCAGGTACGCCTCGGCGAGCACATAGTGACCCTCGCCGGAGGTGCTCTGGTAGTCCCCCACCAGGAAAGCGGTGGGGTGGTCTCCCTCCGCCAGGTACACCTCGTTGCGCGCGAGCCTTGCCACCCCGTTCCCCTCGATGATCACCTGCGGGGGGAAGTAGCAGGAGGTGATCTCCGCCACCTTCCGGGCACCCAGCTCGTGGATCAGGTGCTCGGCCACCAGTTTGCCGACATGACCGATCCCCGGGAGCCCCTCGATGAGAACCTCGGCCCGGGAAGTTCTGTCCTCGATAAAATCGATGGTTACCGCGTCCATCTCCTCATCACCCTGCGGAACGGTGCATGGCGGTCATGGGGGGAGAAGCGGGCCGGGTGCGGGGAGACGGTGGCCCCCCCGCAGGCCGGGCAGGAGGGTGCAAGGGTATAGGTCAGGTCGCGGGGGCAGCGTCGGATGCGGCCGGCCATTCTCTCAACCGGCCTTCTGCTTCCGGACGAACTTGCCGCTGTCGCCGGTCTTCTCCACGGAACGGATGGCGGAATCGGCGGCTCTCTCGATGGCCTTCTCCGCGGTCTTGTAATCCGGGGCCGTGACCTTGATCCGGTACACCGGGGCGCCCACATAGAGGAGCTCGATGTCCACGTCAGGGATCTTGGGCTGGGCGCTTTTGAGAGCCCTCTTGATGATGTTCACGCCGTCCGGCTTCTGGGAGGTGAGGTGGAGGAGGCCGGTGATGGTGACACGCGGCTTGCGGATGTTCTCCTGCGCCACCTTCAGGAAGGCGTCCTTCACCGTCCCGTCCAGACTGACCTTCCGGATCCCCTCGATCCCGTCGATGGCCACGTCCTCAAATGCCCGGTAGAGGAGGCCGTATTCCCGGCGGAGCGCCTCCTCAATCTTCTTCCTGTCCGAACCTGTGACCTCGGCGACAAAGCCGATCCACTTGTAGGCCTTCTGCTCGTTCTTCCATTCCTGGATCTTCTCGCGGCGCTGGTGCTCGTTCACATCCCGGAGGGAGAGGTCGATGTGGCCCCG
>JAJRCY010000017.1 GCA_028678715.1 Methanomicrobiales archaeon
AGGGGCATCGCCTCCTTGACAAGCGGCGTGATCACCATCTCCCCGCGCTCACCCGGCCCCAGGAGCTCCCCTGTCTTCGGGTCAATGATCTCCACGAGAAAGCAGTCGTGCCAGATATGCAGCCCGTCCTTCTCCGGGCACTCGAAGGCCACGCCGGGACCATACATCTCCGAGAGCCCGTAGGAGTCAAAGGCCGAGAGGTCCAGCCTCCTCTCCAGCTCCGCCCGCATGGACTCGGACCAGGGCTCGGCCCCGAAGAGGCCGAACTTCAGCGTGGGCACCGTGGCACCCATCTCCTCCGCAACCTCTGCGATGTGCATCGCATAGGAAGGGGTGCAGTGGATCGCGGAGACGCCGAAGTCGTTGATCATCTCGATCTGCCGCTTTGTGTTCCCTATGCCTGCCGGTACCACGGTGAGGCCCATCAGCTCGGCGCCTGAGTGGAACCCGAGCCCCCCGGTGAAGAGGCCATAGTTCACCGCGTTCTGGAAGACATCCCCTTTCCGGAGACCCACCATGGTCATGTTCCGGGCGATGAGCCCCGCCCACCGGGCCAGATCCCGCTTCGTGTACCCCACCACCGTTGGCTTTCCCGTGGTCCCGGAGGTTGTGTGGATCCGGATGACCTTCTCCCGGGGGACTGCCAGGAATCCGAAGGGATAGCCTTCCCGAAGCTCCTTCTTGCAGGTGAACGGGAGCTTCCCCATGTCGTCCAGGGACTTCACGTCGGAGGGACGGATCCCGGCGTCCCTGAACCGGCTGCGGTAGAACGGCACCTTCATCGCCTGGGAGAGCGACCACTTCAGGCGTTTCAGCTGGAGTGCTTCGAGGTCAGCTCCCCGGAGGGTCTCCATTCTCTCGTTCCAGAACATTGGATTCCCTGCTATGCCTTTGCATGGCGAGGTATTTATGGTGCATGATTTTTCCCGGTGATTGCGTTACCCGCGCCATGTCAGTGTCTCCCTGATCCTCATGAGGAAAAGAGGGGAAGGGAAGATCGTCGCGGGGAAAGGATGACGGGAGTTTGGGAGGAGCAAATCCGGTACCTGAGAAACATACCGACCACTCCGTCGCCCATTCGCCGGAGAGAGTATGGTCCCGGGAGAGGCATGGATTACCTCACCAGCGCCATCCCCTCGCTGCAGATCCTCAGAGGAATACCGCGGGCACCGGGGGTGAATCCCCCTGTGGCACCCCGCCTTTTCATCTCCCGAACACACTGTTCGGCCCTGCGCTCTCGCGGAGAGTGGGGGTGACGGGGCCCGTATCAGCCCCGGAACCGGCCAAGGTTCGAAAACGCCGGGTCACGCCCCGATTGCCTCTTTGGACAGTTCTGAACGGTTTTTCCCGGACAGGGCAGGCTGCGGACGGTCACCGGACCGCTGGACGCTGGCCAGCATTATATCGCCCCGGATTCAAGATTGGAGTAGCGGTAACAGTTAGATTCACCAGGAGATTCCGATGAGAACACACCCCATGATGCCACGGGCCCTGGCGCTGCTCGCCCTGGTCTTCTCCGTGCTCCTCTGCAGCGCGGGGGCGCAGACCGTGGTCGCCACCGATGATAACCAGCTGGTGGATGACGTCCCGGAGTACCAGGGTTCCCTGGGGCCGGATAGCATCTTCTATGGCCTGAAGCTGGCGCTGGAGAACCTGGACGAGGCCTTCACCGCCGATGAGGCCGCCCGGATGGAGAAGATGATGGTCCACGCGCAGCTCCGGATCTCGGAGACCAAGACCATGCTGAAGTACCAGCAGGTCACCTCAGCCAATCGGGCGATGGAGGCATACCAGGAGAAGCTGCAACAGACCTCAGGCGAGCTGGACCGCTCCGCGATGGAAGAGACCGACCTGATCCCGGTGCAGAAGACGATGTTCAAGTACCATGCCATCCTCCAGAACCTGCACTCCACCTACCCGGACAGCTCAACCCTCGCCGATATCCTCAATGGAAGCACGGCCATCCAGGAGCAGTTCACCGAGAGAACCCAGGTGAAGATCCAGCTGAAGAACGCGGGCAGCAACGAGATGGTGATGGTCAAGGTCCAGGAGAAGGAAAAGAATAAGCCGAAGGGAAAGAATGGATCAATAACAGAAACCCCGACGGCAAGTCCTTCCCCCACGGAGACTGGGACGGCTGAACCCATCGTCCAGTCCACTGAGACCCCCGACGATCAGAAGCCCGGGAAGGGACTGGGCCGGGACAAGGACGCGGACACTGATGGGAACGGCAAGGGATCCGGCAACTCTGATAAGAAGGAATAACCTCCTCCCACCCCCTCCCTCTTTCCCTCTCAGTTTTTCGATTCTCTCTCTCGTGATTGGGACCCCTGCGGGAGCGTGCGCATGATCAGGGCTGCCAGGTCGGCGCGGGCAGGCATCCTTCTCACCTGCCTGATCCTCCTCACCATGGTCCCCGCGGCCGGCCAGCCCGAATCCCGCGAGATGACCACCTATAGCCTCCAGATCCAGGAGGACGGCTCAGCCCTCTGGACCGTGGAGTACCGGACGCTCCTGGCAGGCGCGGCAGAACAGGGCACCTTCGGCAACTATACCCGGGACCTGGCATCGGTGTACCTGCCCCAGTTCAGGGAACTGATGGAGCGGTCGGCAAGCCAGGCGGCAGTGGCCACCGGAAGAACCATGCAGGCCAGGGATTTCACCTCCGATTCCGCCCTCCAGTCGGTGCCGACAGGCACCTTCGGGGTGGTCCGGTACTCCTTCACCTGGACCGGGTTTGCGAGAAAGGATGAAGGCCTGGCTGTCGGTGATGCCTTTGTCGGGGGCCTCTACCTGACGCGGGACCACACGCTCATCATCCACCCGCCTACCGGTTACGCGGTCCAGCAGGCGGATCCCGCCCCGGACCGGTTCCAGGACGGCCTGGTCTGGTACGGGATGCGGTCCTTTGGCCCGGGTGAACCGGAGGTGGTCCTCGCGAAAGAGGGCCTTCCCCTGCTGCTGATCGGTGCCGGTGGTGCGGCCGGCGCCATCGTGCTCCTGGTCATCCTTCTCTGGCGGCGGAGACACCCCGGCGTGCCCCCGGCACCGGGCACCTCCCCACCGACTGAGGTTCTCCCCACCGGGATTGAGGTGAAGAACCTGGAGGACCGGATCCTCCTCCTGCTGGAGGCGAGCGGCGGGGAGATGTACCAGTCCGAGATGACACAGCGGCTGGGCATGCCCAAGTCCACCGTCTCGGCCGCGCTCGCATCCCTCCACGAGAGGAAGGCCATTGTCAAGGTGAAGAAGGGCCGCGAGAACCTGATCCGGATCTCCCGGGAGATCCCTGAATCCCGGTGAACGGATCCCTCCCCCTCTCCTTATATTACCCCTCTGACAGTACAGAGGGGTATGAAGCTGGTTGTCGCCCTTGGAGGGAACGCCATCCTGCGCCGGGGGGAGCGGGGGACCGCAGAGGAACAACGGGCCCACGTGGAGTACGCGGCAGCCCATATTGCGGGGCTCGTGGCCCTGGGGCACCGGGTGGCCCTCACCCACGGCAACGGGCCGCAGGTGGGGGATATCCTGCTCCGGAACGAGTGCGCAAAGGAGATCCTCCCCCTGATGCCCCTGGATATCTGCGGGGCAGAGAGCCAGGGCCTGATCGGGTACCTGATCCAGCAGGCGCTGGAGAATGCGCTCCGGAGGGCCGGCGTGCACCGGCGGGTCATCACGCTGGTCACCCAGACCGTCATCGACCCTGCCGACCCGGCCTTCGACCGGCCTGAGAAGCCCATCGGGCCGTTCTATACCCGGGAGGAGGCGATGGCTCATGCCAGCCGCCCGAATTGGACCATCCACGAGGTGGAACCCGGAAGGTTCCGGCGGGTGGTGCCCTCTCCCGAGCCGGTGCGCATCGTCGAGCAGAACTCCCTCCGGATCCTCTGTGAGGGGGGTTTCATCGTCGTGGCTGCCGGTGGCGGCGGGATCCCCGTCACGGCGGACGCCGACGGGACCCTCCGGGGGGTGGAGGCGGTGATCGACAAGGACCTCACCGCCGGCCGCATGGCCGTCGCCCTGGGTGCTGACGCACTCCTGATCCTCACCGACGTTCCCTGCGCATCGCTGCACTACGGCACCCCGCAGGCAGAGCCGCTGGGGCGTATCACCGCGGGAGAAGCGGAGCGGTACCTGCAGGAGGGGCATTTCCCGGAGGGCTCCATGGGCCCGAAGGTGAAGGCCTGCGTCCGGTTCGCCCGGGCCGGGGGCAGGGCCGGGATTATCACGTCCCTGGAAGAGGCTCCCCGGGCCCTCCGGGGTCTCGCCGGTACCTGCATCACTCCCTGATTCAGCGGGAGAGCGTGCAGGTCATGCAGTGAGCACCGCCGTACCCTCCGGTGGCATTGGTGAGGAGAAGGGGGGTCATCTCCAGGCCCTGGCGGTGGACGGCGCGGGAGTGGGGAAAGAACTCGGCATCCGCCGAGAGGCTTCCGTACTCATGCTCGGCCTGCCGCAGGAGCGCCCCGTACTTCTCCGGAGAGCACGCGGCCTTCTCCCGGAGCCGGGAGAGTACAAGAGGGGCCAGCTGTTCGGTATCAGGGGTGATGCAGGTGCCGCTCCTGATACAGAGAAAATTGGTGGCAAAGCAGAGCTGCTCCAGGGTCGAGATCTCCACGAGATCCATGCCCCGCTCCCGCAGGTATGCCTCCAGGTGTCCCGGTCCCCCTGCCGGGACATAGCCATCCCCGCTCCGGTGCAGGACCGTGACCGTTGCCGCCCGGAGCAGCAGGGGGCACCCAACGGCGACGCCTTCTGCAGGGAAGTTCAGGTACGTGTCCAGGTGCATGCAGACCATGGGATCCCGTCCGTGGATCAGCGGGTGGACCGGTTCATCCACCACCACCACCTCGTCCACCCCGACCGCGCTCTTCAGGACCTCCCCCACGCCACGGGCGTCCGTGCGGGATCCCCGGCCAATGAAGGCCACGTCCCCGGCCGGGAGGAAGTCTCCGCCTTCGAACCTGCCCGCCGAAACGCGGGCCGCGGGGGTGATCCCCAGGGCCGAGAGGCCCAGGGTGCAGAGGGAGACCTCCCCTTCCCGTTCCGCGGTGGCCATCCGGCCGGTGCAGATGCCACGGTCGGTGGCCGCCTGCTGGTCCCGCATGAAGTAGAGGTTATGGAGCGGCCTTCCCAGGGAGACCTGCACACGGTCACCGGAAAAATCCAGCCTTGGATCCAGGAGCACGATCCGGATCAGGTGGCCTGGATCCCGGAGGCGGAGGGCCAGGGGGTCCTGGTCCGTGCTCCCGGTGAACTGGGCCTCGCACCGGATCCCTCCTGTACCCTCTGCCCGGATCCGGGAGGCGGCCAGGGCCACGAGTGTCTCGCGGATCTCCGGCCGCGCCACAGCCTCCTCGCTCACCGCATCTGTCAGCCGGTGCACCCGGACCCCGAAGGATCCATGGAGGAGGTCGCAGAGCTGCCGGTGCTCCCGCCGGGCCTGGCCCTGGTCAAAGAACCGCTCGTAGAGGTTGTGCCAGGGCGAAAGCAGGGCAAAGAAGACCTCGATCCCGGGCTCGTGCACCAGCACGTGCCGCAGCGGGTGCCACTCCGCCCGTGCACCGACCTGCATGCGGGTGAGGTGGGCGCTTCTCCCTCATAGCCTTGATCCTGCCGCCCGCGGACCGGAATCGCGGCCTTTTTAAGGCAGGCGGGTGAGAGACTACACCAGAAGATCTGCTCCATGGACAAGGAAGGCTACGTACAGGTCCCCTGGGTCACCGTCACCGGTTTTGGACACCACATCAGGTCCACGCAGGCAGAGCTGCAGATCCAGAAGGGGGGCAGGGTCCAGATCCTGCCCCTCGCGGGCATCAGCCATCTCCTGATCCTGGGGGGCCACCACCTCCACACCTCGGCCGTCATCAACCTGCTGAAGCGGGGAGCCTCCATCACCTTCTTTGACGCCGATGGCACCCCGCTGGGGGTTCTCCACCCCCACGGAGATCACCCGGACGAGCAGGTGCGGACTGCCCAGGCCTCCGCGCCTGCCCACCGCTATGCCGTGGCCATCACGACGGCAGCCATGCGGGCCAGGCTGATGCGCCTGGAGCGGCTCCAGGAGGAGAAAGGGGAATCCCTCTTCTACCAGGGTGAACGGGAGGTGCTGCAGCAGGCCCTGGCCGAGGTGGAGTTCCTGGTGAAACTGGACGAGATCCGGCGGATCGCCACCCTCTCCTCTGACATGTACTACGAGGTGATGGCCCGGACCCTCCCCCCGGAGCTGGGGTTCCGGCGACGGACCCGCCGTCCCCACCGGGACCCGGTGAATGCCATGCTCTCCCTGGGATACGCGATGCTCTACTCCCAGTGCTGCCTCTCCCTCACCGGCGCCCGACTGGACCCGGAGAGGGGGATGCTCCACGAAGGGGCAGGAGGGCTTGTCTACGACCTGATGGAGTCCCTGAAACCCCGGATGGTGGACGAGGGGGTCTTTACGATGGCCAGGCGATCGCTCTCCCCGGAAGACTATGAATGCAGCCCTCCCCGCTGCCACCTGTCGGAGGATACGGCCGGCCGGCTGGTGCAGCAGCTGCACGCCTCCATCGGCAGGGACGAGATCGATGCGTACGCGGGCAGGCTGCTCGAATCGGTGGTCGCCCAGCGGCCCTTCACCGCGATGGTGTAATCACTCCAGCACGCGCCGGATGGAGAAGTCGGGATAGGGGTGGGGTTCCCTGTCGGTGATGGAGAGAGAGCGGATCACGACCCGCGGGCACTCATACAGGAGGGAGACGAACTTCTCCAGCACCGCAGGGTCCGCGCTGGCGCAGATCCGGAGCCGGCCGTCGGGGAGGTTCATCACCTCCCCGGTGATCCCCAGGTTCGTGGCAATCTTCCGGGTGCAGGCCCGGAACCCGACAGACTGGACCCTTCCGGAGACGTGGATCTCCACCGTCTTCACGCAAGATGCTCCTCAATGATGCGGAGCGCCACGTCCAGCTCGTGGAAGATACTGTCCCGGAGTTCATCCTCCCGGATATTCATGGCCGCGTACACGGCCATCCCCAGGATGTCGCGGCTGGTCTCCTCGTCCCCTGCGGAAAAGACGTTGAGGGCGAGATCCCCCAGCACGAAGGCCCGGCGGGAGAGGGGCCGGATGATGGAGGCCTCGTCCAGGGCCGCCTGGAGCATCCTTTCTGCCACCCGATCATCCTTGGCCTTCAGGTACAGGGTATAGAGGTCCACGTAATGCCTGGCCCGTTTTGCCCGGTCCGGCAGGCTGTTGATCAGGTGGGTGACTGCAGAGATCTCCGCCATGGTGTTCTTCCCGTCCCGGATCTTCTCCCGGAGGGACCTGAAGGCCTGGGAGATGGGGCCCGGGGGCGATTCCCGCCGGTCCACGCCCATCTGGGCCAGGAGCTGGGCCCGGGCGGCATCGTCCTCGATCTGGGAGGCCACCTCCCGGGCCCTCAGTGTCATGGCCTCATCCCCGCGCTTGAAGGCCACCATCAGCATCACCTGGACGAGGCCCTTTTTTACCATGGTGGAGATGAAGGGGATGGAGATGGACTCGATATCCTGGTTCGCCTGCTCCAGGAGGCGGGGCGCATCCCCCTTCTCCCCGTACTGCTCGGCCATGGGGACGACACCGATCAGCATCTCCACCCGCTCGTAGGTGGAGGGGATCTCGGCGATGGCATCGTAGATGGACTTCAGGATCTGCCGGGTCCGGGGTCCAGGGATCACCATCCGGAGGATGGAGATGAACGCGTTCACGTACTCCACGGGATCCTCGATCTGGCCCACGAGAGCCAGTGCCGTCTCCACGTCCTCTTCCCGGGGCTTGAGGGCATGCAGGCTCACGATGGAGAAGATGATGTGCCGGCGCACCACGGATCCCTGCTCCCCCCGGATCCTGTCCAGGAGCTGCTGGGCCTGCTCCAGGCAGGAGTGGGCCATCCCTTCGTCGACGCGGGCCAGCATTCCGGTGAGATCCGAGAGGATCAGGGCCTTCTCGTAGGGGTCCGAGAGGGTATCGAGAGAGGAGTGCACCCGGACCAGGATGGCTCTCCCTTTCTCGTTCTCCCGGATCGCCAGGTACGAGTCCGCAAGGTTGCACAGGGCAGAGAACTTCTTGTACGAGTCCTGGGTCTGCTCCAATAGCCGGAGGATCAGGTTCAGGACGATGGGGGAGATGTGATCGCTCTGGAGCTTCTGGAGCACGGTGGCGATGATCTCGTAGGGGTCCGTGGAGTCCAGGCTCTCCATCACGTCGCTGAAGGTGCCGACGATCCGGAAGAACATGGCGTTCCTCTCCAGCCGGTCCTCGATCTCCAGGATGAACATGGTGAGGGGTATCAAGAAGTCGATGCGGTTTGACTTCTGGGAGTACTCCAGGATGATGTCCACGTACTTGGAGATCTTCAGGGAGAGCTGGGCCCGGTTCACGCTCTCGACGAGAAGGTGGAGCGCCTGCTCGAAGGGTTCCACCTGGAAGACCATTGCATCGGCGGTGGGGGGCGTCTCTGCAGCAGAGAACCGCAGGCACCCCACGCGGATCAGACCCTCGATGATGGCCTCGCGCTGCTGCTGCTGGAGGGAGGGGTCCTCCACCGTGTGGGTGATCAGGTAGGCCTCGTTCAGCGCCTTCGGGGACCGGTGGTGGATCCCGTAGGTGATCATGCCCTTGATCACGCTGTCGATGGCATAGAGCTTGAAGTCCCGGTCCAGGAGCGATCCCGTCCACCGCATCATGCGGTGCAGGAGGTCCAGATCCCCCTGCTCCACGGCAAGTATGGTGGCCTGGTCGATGACATGCCCGAGAGCTTCGGACCGGGGCCGCTGCTCCTGGATCTCGCAGGAGAGGCCGACCGCCCGCTGCAGGAGATCCCGGTTCTTCAGGGCTACCCCTACACGGGCGATGCCGATGACGATGGCAGAGATCACCTGCTCCCGTTCCGCCCGGTTCGGGATCCGGTCTGCGAGAGTGAGGAGCGCTGACGGGTCCTGGGACTCGATGAATCCGCGGTCAATGAGGATCCTGATGCACTCCGGGATCAGCGTTCCCGGGGCAGAGTGCTCCTTTGCCAGTTCCTGGAGGGAAGGCAGGTGCTGGACCAGGTCAGGGAACTGGGCATCCCTGCAGAGATCTGCGAGCGCCCGCGAGATGACGAGATCTCGCTGGCCCGTCTCCATCGGGGAGAGGATCTGCTCCCTCACCCGGGGGATCTCGTCCCGGACCACGCCCTCGCGCAGGATCCTCACGCACGTCTCGGTGGCGTTCTTGTTGGCAGTCTCCCGGGGACCCCCGATCCGCGCAAAGATCTCGATGGCGTTCCGGATCTCCCCCCGCTTGAGGAGCGTATCGGAGAGAAGCAGGTACTGGGAGAGGAAGGACTCCTCCGACGTTTTGGCCGCCACGTCCAGCAGAGGGACGATCCGGAGGAGGAGCCCGATGTCACCGGTCCGGTCCACAACAACGCTCGCCGAGGAGACGATCTCCCGGATGGGGTACCGGGTGCTCTCCGCAATACGCTCGTTGAACTCCAGCGCCCGCTCGAAGAACCACTTGTCCCCGCTCATCTCTGCCTTGCGGAGCAGCTGGCGGACGATGCACTCCACCGAAGAGGGTATCTGCTGCTCCAGCACGGTGAGGGTATGCAGGATCTGTTTCTTATCCTTGATCCGGTTCAGGAGCTGCTCCAGGAGGATCGTGAGGATCTCGTACCGCCGGGGCTGGGGGATCTCCCCGATCAGGGTGATGGCGCCGACGATATCCTCCAGGTGCTTTCCCAGCGGCGATGACCAGGCCCGCTCCAGGATGTGGGTCACGCAGGACACCCTCCGCTGCTTCTGCTTGATGATGATGGCGATCCTGACCGCTTCCCGCACGACGGAGAGGTTCCGCTGCAGAATCCCGATGGTGCCGATGGCCTTCGCCAGTTCCGAGTGCAGGATCGACCGTTTCGACACGTCCCCGATGACATCGATGAGCTGCAGGGAGGTGTACAGGTGGCGGTCGTCCTCGGTGGAGACCGACCAGACGATGATCATGGGGATGATGTCCATCATGATGCTGGACCGGTGCTTCCGGAAGCTGATCATGTGCAGGATCGTCATCCCCTTCTCGATCAGCTGGCGGTCCTTCTCGGTCACGCCCGCCTCGATGAGATCCTTTGCGATCACCGAGAAGATCTTGGACTGGTAGTTCTTGCGTTCCAGTGATTTGCAGAGCTGGATCGTCCGGGTCAGCCAGGCCTCGTTCCTTGTCTCGATGTACAGCTGGACCGCGCGGTTGATCACCTCCTGGACCTCCGGGAACGGGACCTCATTCAGGTAGACCAGGAGCTCTGGGAGACCCTCGTCAAACATCACCTCTTTTAAGGCCGCGTGCACGACAGAGAGATGCGATTTTCTCTCCTTTCTCCGCTGAACGGCCCTGATATCCTGGATGAGCTGGTCAATATCGTCCAAATTCTTATTGGATATGGCCTGCTGGATTCGTTTCCGTATCTGCGCCGTATTGAGACTCATGGTACGGGCCGGTCCTTAGAATAGTATATAGCCAAAATACTTTATTTAAATATTCCGAAACGATTTTTCGCGTTAAATGGATACAAAACCATATTAGGGCATAATTTTGCAAGATAACGGGCGCGGCCGGATCCGGAGGATCTCCGGAGTGGGAT
>JAJRCY010000018.1 GCA_028678715.1 Methanomicrobiales archaeon
CCCCTCCCGTCGCCCTCCCCCGATCAGGATGGCCGCCATGGCCTTTTTCCTTTCGACTCCACTGCCTGAATACTCCCTCAGGACCCGAAAACCCGGCCTTTATCACCCGGTGCACCGATACTCGTTTTCACTGGTCCCGTATGGAAGAGAAATGCGCCCCTGCCCGGATCTCTCCCCCGGATCTCCTGATCGTGCTCGTGATCGCCCTCGGGGCCTTCATGGCCTCGCTGGACGTCACCATCGTGAACATCGCGCTTCCCGCGATCGCCGCGTCCCTTGATATTCCCACCTCCGCTGTCTCCTGGGTCATCACCTCCTACCTGATCGTGATGGTGAGCCTGCTCCTCGCCGCCTCTCGCCTGGGGGACCGGGAGGGGTACCGGAAGGTCTTCCTGCTGGGTTTTGCCCTCTTCACCCTGGGATCCCTCCTCTGCGGCATCTCGGGCTCCCTCTCCATGCTGGTGCTCTTCCGGATGCTGCAGGCCGCGGGCGGCGCCATGATCTCCGCCCTGGGGGCGGTGATGGTGGCCAGTTCCCTGCCTGCCTCAACCCGGGGGCAGGCTCTCGGGATCGTGGCCATGTTTGCCTCCCTCGGGATCGCCCTGGGTCCTGTCCTGGGCGGCTTTTTGACCACCGCCTTCGGGTGGCACGCGATCTTTCTCGTCAATGTCCCCGTCGGGATCCTGGCCATCGCTCTGGGGGTGCGCATCGTCCCCTCCACTCCGCCCGTCAGTCCGGGCGGCCGGATGGATGCGGCGGGGATCGTGCTCGTCTTCACCGCCCTTGCCGGGCTCATCTACGCCCTCTCCGCAGCCCAGGATACCGGCTTCACGATGCCCCTCCTCGCGGTCGTGGGCCTGGCCCTTGCCCTCTGGTCCCTCTTCTTCCTCCATGAGAAGAGGACCCCAGGAGCCCTCCTGGATCTCACGCTCCTTGCGAACCGTGCCTTTGCAGGAAACAGCATCGGCATGCTTCTCCTGATGATGGGTGCGGCAGGTGCCACCTTCCTCTCCCCCTTTTACCTGGAGGGTGTACGGGGGCTCTCCACCGACACGTCCGGCGTGGTGATGCTGGCATTCCCCGTGGCCCTGATCCTGACCGCACCGATCGCAGGAAGGGTCTCGGACTCCATCGGCACGCGGAAGGTGGCCATCGCGGGTTTTGCCGCGGGCGCCCTCGGGTTTTTTGCCCTCTCCACCCTCACCCCTGCCTCCCGCATCGGGCATGTGGCGCTGGGCCTCTTCCTGCTGGGCTCCGGGGCAGGGATCGCCAGCCCGCCCCTCCAGAGCGCGGTGATGGGGGAGGCGCCGCCGGAGAAGCGGGGGATCGCGTCGGGGTTCCTCCGGATGATGATGAACCTGGGGTCTGCCGTGGGAATCCCCCTCTTTGGCCTGGTGGCAACGACGGTCCTCGGGCCTCTGGCGGTCCACGGTACCGGGGCCGTGCACCTGGTGATCCCCCCGGCTCACCTCACCGCCGCGTTCCGGGCAGCCTTCCTCACCGGAGCGGCCATCAGCATCTCCGCCCTGGTGCTCCTGTTCATGACCCCGGATACGAGGCCAGAGGCCGGCGGGGAAACGGAACCGGTCATCTAGATCCCGTACCCCCGCTCACCCGTCCAGGTCCATGACCGGTGTGACGCGGGCGGGCACAGTCCGCGGGATCGTGAGCGGGTACCCGCCCTCGCGGGGGATGATGACAAGGGTGAATGCCGAACGCGGCAGCAACGGTTCCGGCGCGATGACGAGCAGGTCAAACTGCTCGTTGGGCTCCAGGATCCGGTCCCCGTCAGCAGCGTGGTAGGGGATGACGTGCGAACGGGACACAATGGTCCACGCGGGGCCCTCCAACGGCGGGGCCGGATCGGAAGGGAGGGCTACGGATCGGTTCCCGAAGGTCCAGGTGACCATGGCCCGGTCCATGTCAATGCCCCCCATGTCTCCCACCAGTGTGGAGAGGGTGAAAAGGCATGCCCCCAGGGCATGGGGATTCTCCTGCGGGAACCGGATCGTGACGCCGCCCGTGACCGTATCCGATGCCGCGAGGCCGTACACATTCCCCACCACCCTCAGGGTGGCGCCGGTCTCCTGCAGGGTCGTGGGGATCAGGCCCTTCGGGGGACCGCTGCCGGATGAGAGGAGATGGATAGCCCCCATGCCGCAGAGGATGAGGCCGGCCAGGACCAGCACCTCCAGGACAGTGACCGCCCGATCGCTCCCCGCTGCAGGCAGGCCGCGCCAACCGGTCCGTGAAGGGGTGCCCCGAGCCCGGTGCGGGGCGGGAGGGGCTGGGATGACCGCCACCCTCCCGGTCACCGCCCTCGTCTCCGGCCCGGATCAGTCAAAGGTCACCCCGGGGCTCAGCCGCACCAGGATCCCCGAGAGCATGGAGAAGATCCCGAAGATGAAGACAAAGAGCCCCAGGGTCAGCATCAGGGGAGAGGGGGTCCTGATGTCCATCACGATGAGAATCATGCCGAAGGCCACATTCAGGATGCTGCTGACAGCGATGACCCCCTGGTATTCCTGCAGGTCACCGGAGAAGGCCAGGCTGATTTCAGAGATACCGGAGAGAAAGAGCCAGCCGGCGAGGCCGGAGAAGAACATCGGGTCCTGGAGGCCGGTGGAGACCATCATGGCCCCCCCGGCCATGAGGGAGAGGAGGAACAGGAGAAGGGTCCCCTTCCGCCCACGGTCCGAGGGTTCGGTGGCGAGGGCGATCATGGCGGTCATCATGGAGAGGAAGATGAGGACGAGGCCGATGGCGGCCGTCCCCCAGTTGAGGAGGATACCCGGCATGACCACCGCCATGAGGCCGAAAACGATGCCGACGCCCCCCCGGAGGAGGAGACCGTTTCCCTGATACACATGCCGTCCCTGCGCCATCCGGACCCGCTCTCACTCCGGAGTGTCCATGAGACAGCTCATAAGGGTTGTGGTTCCTTCCCTTTTTCTTCGACGGTGGCACCCCGGGGAACCCCCACCTTTATCAGCCTTCCCACCGACCGCCCTTGCAGTACATCGGGTTCTCCCGCGTGCACTCTCCTTCCCCGAGGGGGGTCATGCCGGGACGGAAGGGGAGAGTGATGCAGGACCGGTCGTTCGAACAGGGGGGCGAAGGAGGGAGCCCCGCATCTCCTGACCCGTCCTCCCCCATTCTGTGGGCCGGGCTGACCCTCCTGTTCCTGCTCGTGATCCCCGGCGGGCTTGCAGTCCTGTCCGGCATGCCACCTGCCATCCTTCCTGCCCTCGCCCTCTCCACTGTTCTCCTCCAGGCGGGAGCGGCCGGCAGCGGAGCGTTGGGAAGCCATGGTGTGGCCAATCTCCTGGTGGTGACCAGCTTCGGCCTGGGATATATCCTGTTGGAATTCGAAGTGCTGGACCATGTTGCCCGCTTCTCTTCACGGGTCACCGGCTGGATTTCCGGGGTGAGCCGGAAGGCTGCGGAGATCCGGTTCCTCTCCCGTTTCGGGATGTTCCTCCTCCTTCCCCTGATGTGGATGCCCGGTATCGGCCTCTACGGGGGAGTGGTGGTGGCGTGGGTCTTCCGGTGGGACCGCATCCGGTCCTTTGCGGTCCTCGCTCTCGGTTGGATGCTTGCCTGCGGGGCGGTGTATCTCCTGGTGGGGCAGATCCTGCACTTCCTGAAAGGATGATGGCATTCCCGCAGGCCTGTGCGGATGACCGGTGAATCCAGAAGGAGCGTCCCCGGATGGCGGGTTCTCGCCTTTCCACTGCCATGCCCGGGGAAAAGAGCACTACTTTTATCCCTTCCGTTGCAGTAGTACTGAGCTGCGCGTGGGTTGCCAAGTCAGGTCAAAGGCGCCGGCTTCAGGGGCCGGTCTCGTAGGAGTTCGGGGGTTCAAATCCCTTCCCACGCATGTGCTGCGGGATGACAGGATTGGGTCATCCAGATCTTCCTCTCAGGTGTATCTCAGCCCTGATTTTTTAGACAGATTCCATATTTAACCGGTATTTCTGGTGGGAAGGGGTATGGAGAGTCTATCCTCAAGAGGGAGGGCGACGGGAGGGGGCACGCCCCCTCCCGGTCCCACCCCCGGGAGGATAGCCCGGTCCAGGAATGAGTCATTGTTGATGATGTTTCATTCGGATGCAGGTCCCGGTGGAATCCATGGGAGGCGATCCAAATCCACGAATCACACCTATTTATCACCGGGGAATCCCATGTTCATCATATGGCTGCTGTGGGCTTCCAGGAGGAGGAGAAGGGGAAAGGGAGGGGGGCCTTCAATCCCCTCGCTATCTGCCTGATCTTTCTTGTGTTCGGGATCCTGTGGATTCTCTTCACGGGAATCCTGCTTCCGATCGTGACCGGAAACCCGGGACTCTCCGGTGAGGTCTCCGCGGTGAGGGAATGGGGCCTTGTGATCGGGGGAACCGCACTCCTGTACCTCCTTCTCCGACACTACACCGGCACCCTGAAGGAATCCGAGGAACAGTACCGGACCCTTGTCGAGAATGCGGGGAGCATCATCCTCACCATGGACCGGGACGGGAAGATCACCTTCTTCAACCGCTATGCCGAGGAGCTCTTCGGGTTCTCCCGCAGGGAGATCATCGGGAGCAATGTGATCGGGACGATTGTCCCTGCTACCGAGAGCTCGGGCCGGGACCTGGACCAGCTGATGCAGGACCTCCTGGCATCACCCGGCCGGTTCGTGAAGAACCGGAACGAGAACGTCACCTCGACCGGAAAACGGGTCTGGGTCCTGTGGACCAACCGGGCCATGTACGACAGGGAGGGGTACATCGCCGGTGTGCTCTCTGTCGGGAACGAGATACCGGAAGAGAAGCCCCGATCCTGAAAGGGCAATCCCTGACGGGAGGATCACCCCTCCCGTTCCTCACCGGTATCGACGATCCCCTTCACCCGCCCCACCTGGCCATCCGTGAGCCGGACCTTGATCCCGTGGGGGTGATAACCGGTCCCGGTCAGGATCTCCCGCACGGTGCCCCGCACCCTCCGGCCGTTCCGCTGGTCTCCCTTGGTCACGATATCAACGAGAGCCCCCTTCCGGATGACTGATCGGTTCCGTGGATCCTTTACGGGTTCCATCTGTCCTGAGTGGTTGGATGGCCACCCCCATCTCCCTTTCCCCCGGGATGTGGGATTTCCGGAGTGGCCGTTGGAGCGATTTCCTGCTCCCGCCCGTGATTCAGGAATCTCCCCTGACCACCGTGTAGCCGGCCTCCAGGAGTACGCGTTCCACCCGAAAGTCCCAGGATGCATCGTCAGGCTCCGAGATCGCACCGACGCGCTGTTCCCATACCCCGCAGAGAACCGGATCATCGGAATTGAGGTGCCTCCTTCCCATGACCCGCCCTGCCTGCCTTCCCCGCGAGTCTAGGACCAGGAGCCGCCAGCACTGGAACTCCCTGCAGATGTCAGGACGTGTGGCATGCACGATGCAGCAGACCCGATGGTTGTCCGGGTCATCCCGCAGGAACGGGCATGCCTCCGGTTCCCTCTGGAAGATGCTCATGTTGTCCAGAAGGTGGGTCTTGTCGGGGTCCACCGAGACACGGGTCACGTCACCGGTATACCGGTTCAGGAGCGAGTACTCGTGGTTCGCGTACTCCTCCCGTATGGCATGGACCAGCCCCAGGTGGCTGCAGCACTCCCCGCAGATCCGGCACCGGAATGTCACCGCCTGGCACCACCCTCCTGCATTCCACCATGTTCTCTGCCGATCCAGAAAGATAATCCCTCCGCTGCGGGTTCTCATGACGGGCCAGGGTGTATATTATATACAAAATGTATAGTATAGTATACAGCGGTGAACGATGAGGCGTAACACCTTCTATATCATCCTGGGGCTGGTCATCCTCTTTGAGGTGGGGGTGTTCTGGTGGGCGGTGGAGATACACAACGCACTCCTGATGCAGGTGGCATTCATCCTTGGCGTTGTCGTGATCTACCTCTCCCGGCGCAGGGTCGAGGAGGTCATCGAGGATGAACGGACCGTGCTCATCACCCAGAAGGCAGCCCTGCGCACCCTGGAGATCTTCTGGGTGATCTTCTTTGCCGTGAACCTGGGGTTGCAGTGATTGGCCTGGGACCGCCTGGTTTTCCCCGTCCGCCGCCGCAGCCTCCGGCAACGGATGGGATACTCCCCTTCCATCTCCTGGGCCGGTTCGCGATCATCCAGATGGCGCTGCTCGGCCTGATGATCCTCCTGTACGTCGGGTTCAGGATGTACTATGCACGCAGATACGGGGAATGGGACTCCGATGAAGAACAGGGTTAAGGTCTTCCGGGCGGTGCATGATCTCACCCAGGAGCAGCTGGCGGATGCGCTGGGGGTGACCCGCCAGACTATCCTCGCCATTGAGAAGGGGAAGTACGATCCCTCTCTCGATCTGGCCTTCAGGATCGCCCGCCACTTCAGGGTCTCCGTGGAGGAGCTGTTCCTGTGGGAGGAGCCGGTAAAAAGTCCATGACAGTCCGGGGAGGCAGGGCCCTTCACCTCCTCATCTCTTTCCGGCCGGAGGGGGGGTACCCCCCTGGGGCTGTCCTGGAAATGTCTGGATTAGGTAACTATTGGTAATCTTTATATAACAAAATGTATAACATGCTTTACACAAATCGATACACCTGCCGGAGAACGGCGGCACCGCCGCACCCGGCAGGGGACACGGGAGAAAGAACATGAAAGCGAGTCATATGGTACTGGGAATCGCCATCGTCATCTGGACCCTGGCGGTCATTCTGGTCCCGGCAGCACGCGCTGCAGACACGGGAGCATCAGCAGAAACCCCGGAATCGATGATCGATGTGACGGGTATCACCATCAGCCCCGAGGTGTTCATGCGCGGGGATACGGGCACGGTGACCATTGAGATCCAGAATACCGGCGAGTCGGCCGTGACCATCCACCGGGCCAAACTCATGACCCCCAGCGGCGTCTCCATTGCGAACGACATGGTCTACGATGCAGTCGGTACCATCGGCCCGGGGCATTCCATGTCCTTCACCTACACCGTGAAGGCGACCGCATCGGACGGTATCTATTACCCGGAGTTCTACCTGGATTTCCTGACCGGGGGGAGTCTCCGGCAGTACTTCCCGGTGAAGATTGACAGTACCGGTATCCAGGTCTCGGTCCTGGACGCCCCGGACACGTATGCTGCGGACAGCAAGGAGACGATCTCCCTCTCCCTGGGCAATCCCCGTGAGACCAGCGTGAACGGGGTCACGGTCACCCTCCTGGGGGAGCATATCAGGGCCTCCCAGACCGCAGTATTCCTGGGAACGCTCCGGCCGGATGCCGAGAAGAATGCCACCTTTGAAATCACGCCGTCGGAATCCACCGAACTCACCTTCAATGTTTCCTACCGGAACGGGATGAATGACCACTTCACGACGCTCTCCCTTCCGGTTACTGTCGGCGGGAGGAGCATGGCCGCGGAACTGGTGGTGAATAACGTCGAGGTGGCGCAGGGCAGCGGCGCGATCACGGTGACCGGCGACGTGACCAATGCTGGCCTGGAAGAAGCATATTCGGTCAAGGTCACGGTCGGCACACCGGCAGTACCGGTGGATCCCTATCCTGTCGATGTGATCGGTGCCCTTGAACCCGATGATTTTTCCAGCTTCGAGCTGACGTTCCGGGCGCAGGGTGCATCCACGGTCCCGCTCGTCGTGGAGTACCGGGATGGGGAGGGCACGATCCTCCAGGAGACTGTGACCATCTCCCTCACCGGCGGGACCGGCCAGGCTTCTGCAGCCAGCCCGAGTGTTTCGGGAGGTACGGCCGCCGATGGCCGCACCAACCGGGCGGGAATGTTCGGCTCCTTCGGGACGGGATTCGGGAGGATCCCGTTCCTGCAGATGGCTCTCGTCCTTGTCGTTGCCGTCGTTGGCGTCGTGGCATGGCGGAAAGGTTACTTCGGGAAGATCCGTGACCGGTTCCGTGGCCGATCCCGGAAGTGAGGGCAGGGGGATGCAGGTGAGCCAGCGGCCGGTGATCGTACTGGACCGGGTGACCAAGGTGTACCCCCTGCCTGCGGGCGATGTCGTGGCCCTCAACAATATCTCTCTCACCATCAACGAGGGGGAGTTCGTCACCATCATGGGCCCCTCGGGGTCGGGAAAGTCCACGCTCCTCAACCAGATCGGGTGCCTGGATGTCCCGACTTCGGGAGACCTCTCCCTCAACGGGAGGGACGTCAGGGCAATGAATGACCGGGAGCTGACCGATCTCCGCCTCACCACCATCGGTTACATCTTCCAGAAATTCAACCTGATTCCCCTTCTCACGGCTTACGAGAACGTGGAGTACCCGTACCTCATGAAGCACCGGAAGAACGATGACACCGGGCACGTGCGGCGTCTCCTGTCCCAGGTGGGGATCGATGAGGCCCTGGCCACCCATAAACCCCCGGAACTCTCCGGCGGGCAGCAGCAGCGGGTGGCCATCGCCCGGGCTCTCGTGAACGACCCGGCGATCCTCCTCTGCGACGAGCCGACAGGAAACCTGGACTCCCAGACAGGGATACAGATCATGGAGGTGCTCGCGGGACTCCACCGGAGGGGTCGCACGATCATCATGGTGACGCATGAACGGGATATCGCAGCGTATGCGGAGCGGACCATCACCATCCGGGATGGGAGGGTGGCATGATCGGGAAGGACATCCTCTTCCGGCTCTCGGTCCGGAGCGTCCGGCTGCACCTCCTCCGGTCAATCCTGGCCGCGCTCGGCATCGTCATCGGTGTGGTTGCCATCGCAGCCATGGGCATGATGGGCGCCAACATGACCCTCTCCGTGACTGAGGACCTCTCCAAGATGGCCAATATTCTGGTGGTGAGGGCGTACACCGGGGGCGGAGGCGGATTCATAGGACCCGGAGGGGGAGGTTCCCGGGTCGTAGGGAGTTCCCAGGCGAGCGATGAGGAGATGATCACCGAGGACCAGTTCCGGGATATCGACCGCATCGCCGGGTCATACGGTACCGTATACTATGTCTACACGCAATCGGACACCATCGAGATAGGAGATCGCAGAGGGAGGGCCACGATCATCGGTCTTGATCCCGACGTGGTCCCGGAGATCCTGGAACTCGCGGACGGAGAGTATCCGAAGAGCACCACGTCTGTCGTGATCGGTCCCCGGCTCGTGGACCGTTTCGCCCTCAAACTCGGTTCCAAGCTGGACATCGGGGATCCGGACGAGGGGACGACCACGACAGTGCGGGTCGTCGGCATCCTCCCGGAACGGGGGATGACCCTGGACCTGAACACTGATTCGGCCATCATAGGCAGCGACAAGCTCTACACCGGTATCTACGGCGGGGAGGGGGAGTACGACCAGGTCACCATCGCCGTGGACAACCTGGACGAGGTTGCGACCGTCAAAGAGGAGATCCTCGCGCAGCTGAACAGGAAGGAGGAGGAGGTGACCGTCCAGGACAGCAGCAGGATACTGGAGAGCATCACCTCAACGCTCTCCACCATGACCTCGTTTGTCATGGCCATCGCCGGCATCTCCCTGATGGTCGCCGCCGTATCGATCTTCAATGTGATGATGATGTCGGTCACCGAAAGGGTCCGGGAGATTGGCATCCTCCGGAGCATCGGTACCCAGAAGAGCGATGTGCGGCGGATGTTCCTCTATGAGGCAAGCATCCTGGGGCTTGTCGGAGGGGGGATCGGTGCAGTGATGAGCCTTGTTATCGGGTACATGGTGGTCCTGGGGATGGTCGGGACCACGGAGTTCTTCTTTGCAGGGGAGAGCCTGTGGTATATCCCCTTTGCAATGGCCGTTGGCATCACCATCTGCATCATCTCCGGGGTCTACCCTGCCTGGCAGGCCTCAAACCTGGACCCCATCGAGGCACTACGTGCGGAATGAGGGGAGAGGGCACCGGGTCTCTTCCCCCTTTCTTCTGTAATCCCCGCGGCCTTCAGCGTTTCACCCGGTATCCCGCCTGCAGCACCTCCCAAGGAACCACCATCCCCGGGGATTCTGCCCGGTCCAGGGTCAGGATCCCGTCCAGGTGGTCCACCTCGTGCCGGACCAGGGATGCCAGATCCGGATCCACGGCCTCCCAGATATCCGGGGTGCCATCCCGGGTCACGAACCGGACGGACAGGCTCACCGGCCGCATGACACGGACGGCGAGGTGGGGGAAGGACATGCACCGTTCCCAGACGGGGCTGGATTCCGGGCTTTCCCGGATGATAACCGGGTTGATCAGGGATATCTCCCTCCCTTCCCTTTCGACGATGAGGATGCGCAGGGGAATCCCTATCTGCGGCGCGGCAATGCCGTGGGCGGCACCGTGGCGAGCCTGGAACCAGTGGAGGGCATCTTCCAGGAACCGGATCGTCGGGCCTGCCGGGGCGAGGGCGTCAGCGGGGAGGGGTGCTGCGGCCTCCCTGAGCCGGGGATCGTCGAGGGAGAGAAGCGGGTGCGGGGGAGGGCGGAACCGCCATTTCACACGGGAGAGCCATCGGGACA
>JAJRCY010000019.1 GCA_028678715.1 Methanomicrobiales archaeon
CAGCACGCGGCAGAGGGCAGGGAGGTGATGGCAAGACGGGAGGGGCCCGGCCCCCTCCTCCCCCTCCAGGGCCATGGCGAGGAGGAGAATCCGGGTCACGTCTGCAGCCCGGGGATCCGGGTCCACGCCGAAGAGCGAACCCAGGATGCGAAAACGCTCTTCCAGGCTCAGGCTCCGGAGCGAACCCCCTTCGTCCCCTGACCCCCCATCCAGGAGCTGTTGCCGGTGCCAGTTCTCGAGGTACCGGTAGGAGAGGAGCAGGAGATGGCCTGAACTGCACGCAGGGTCCAGGACCCGGAGCCGGGCAATGTCTGCGTGTCTTCCCCCCTCTGCCTTTCCGGCCAGGGCTTGCGCCACCAGGTACTCCCGCGCGGCCTCCGGGGGTGGGAGAAATCCCCCTGCCCCCTTCACCCCGGCTGTCTCTTCCAGGACCGCCCGGTGTCCTCCCATCAGCCGGATCTCCTTCCTGAACAATATCCGGAATACCCCGGCCAGACGGAGCGTGGGGAACACCGAGAAGTCACAGGGAATACCGGGGGAAGAGAAGCCCTCCACGAACTCCCGGAGAACCCGGTCGTCCAGCTGCGGTTCCCGGGCGGGGGTGGCGGACGGAGCCCGGTCTGCCTCACGGGTGCATGAGTAGAGGGCCAGGGGAGAGGTCCCTTCCGCGTCCAGGAAGAGGGCGGAGATACGCTCCAGGATACCCGCTGCAGGAGCCATGTCCCTCAGAGTTCTCGCCGAAAGAAGGCCCCGGTCCTCGCAGATCCGGAGGTACAGGATCCGGTCCATGACACCGTGGACGAATGCATTCAGTTCCCCGGAGGAGAGGGCCGGGTTCTGGAGTGCGACATTCCGGGCGATGGCGGACCGCCACCGCTCCAGGTAAGAGAGGAGGGCCTGGTCCGCGGACGGGGTGCCCTCCCCTTCGCCTGTCGCCTGACCACTCATGCGGCGTTCCCGGTCATTGTGGATCACCGGAGGCGAAAAGGATGAGTTCCCGCGGGGGGGTCATCCCCCCGTTCCACCTTTGGGCGATGAGATCTCACGCGAACCTGCGGGGATCCGTCTCCACGTCGACGATGACCGGCAGATCCATCCCCATGGCCCTCTCGATCGCAGGTTTCAGTTCTTCGGGCCGCTCCACCCGGATCCCCTCTCCACCGCAGGCCTTCCCGTACGCGGCAAAGTCCGGGTTCAGGAGAGCGGTGGCGAAGTTGGGGTAGTGCTCCGTCTGCTGCTCCACCCGGATCATACCCAGCTCGTGGTTGTTGAGCACCACGACCACCATGGGGAGCCGGTACTTCACCGCGGTGACCAATTCGGCCATGGCCATGGAGAATCCCCCATCGCCTGTGATGCAGAAGACCGTTTTCTCCGGGTGCGCGAGCTTCGCGGCAATGGCGCCCGGGAGCCCGAAGCCCATGGTGGCCAGGTAACCGGACATGACGAACCGCTGCCGCTTCATGACAAAGTTCCGGCCGAACCACCAGCCGTTCTCGCCCACGTCGATGGAGATGACGGCGTCCTCGGGGACTACCTCCGAGAGGACCTTTATGATGTAGGGCGGCCGGAGGGGGACCGCCCGGGGATCCGCTTCCTGTTCCCTGCGTGCCGCAATCTCCCTCTTCATGGCGGCGACGCGGCCGCCCATCGCCTCATCCCTCCGGGGATGGACCCGGGCCGTGAGCCGGGGGATCACCACGCCGCAGTTCCCCCAGAGGTTCACCGCCCGGTCCCCCTTCCCCAGCTTCAGGGGGTCCAGGTCCACCTGCACCATCGGGCGATCGACCGGCACATGGGTCTGCCTGGAGAACCCGACGCCGAGAGCAATCAGAGGATCGGCCTCCGAGGCCAGGGTCCGGGCTTCGGGTGTGCCCACGGTGCCCAGCACCGAGACCACCGCCGGGTGATCGTCGGGGAGGACCCCCTTGGCCCGGAAGGTGGTGAGGATGGGGGCAGAGATCCGTTCCGCGAGTGCAGCCACCTGGGATGCAAAGGGGAATGCTCCCCAGCCTGCCAGAATGACCGGGGCTTTCCCCGCATCGATCAACTCCGCGGCCCGGGCCATCTCCTCCTCCGGCGGGAGGATGGCGTTGTTCGGGATGCAGGCCTCCCGGCGGCATACGGGGGCAGCGTGGGGCATCTTCTGGATGTCATTGGGAACCGATACCTGGGCGACGCCCCGGAGCAGGACTGCATGCCGGAGCGCCTTTGTCACGAGGGGGATCGTCATGGCAGGGTCCGCGATGGTGTTGTTGAAGATGGCGATGGGACGGAAGAAGGCGTCCTGGTCAATCTCCTGGAAGCCCCCGGGCCCCGAGTACTGCATCTCCACCTGCCCGTTGAGGGAGATCACCGATGCAGAATCCTCCCGTGCATCGTAGAGGCCCGTGGCCAGGTTGGTGGCACCCGGCCCCGCGATGGTCAGGCAGGCGGCGATGCCGCCAGTCAGTTTATGGTATGCCGATGCGGCCATGGCCGCGTTCTCCTCGTGCCGGACGACGATGTACCGCATCTCCGGCCGTTTCCGCACCGCGTCCACCAGGCCCAGGGAGGAGGTCCCCGGGATACCGAAGACGAGGTTCACCCCCCATGCCGCGAGGGCGGCAACGATCACATCGCTGACCGTGGTCCCGGCGGCCCTTCCGGGCTCCTCCTCCGTGAGAGGGAGAAAGGCATCCTTCCCCGCCTGGCAGACCGGGCACTTCCAGTCCCCCGGCAGATCCGCAAACCGGGTCCCCGGGGGAGTCCCTGTCTCCGGCTCCCCCTTCTCCTCGTCATACACGTACTGGCATACCTGACACTGCCACCGCGCCATCTCCTCACCCCAATCCCGGCTGGTACGGTACTGTATGGATGCGATGAGGGCTATATATTCCCTGGGGTGAATGCCCTGCAGTGCGCCCGCTCTCCCGCGCGTGCAAGGATTATTGAAGGGACCCACCCTAGGGATCAAGTGGATCTACCGGATGCAGGAACCTCCCGTCCAGGATACCGATGCCCGGCTCTTCAGCCGGGCTACCCTTGTGGAGCGGGCCCGTAAAGAGGCCGGGATCGGAGGGATGGTGGGCGATCTCGCGGCTGCGATCATCTCCACCGAGCCTGACCACTTCCGGGACGCGGTGTCAGAGCTGCTGGCCACCACCGGGTACACCTGCGACGACGGGTGGAGCGATGCGGAGAGGGTGGGAGCCGCGGTGCTCCGGCGCCCGGGCTCCGCGGACCTGGTTCTCCAGTCCCGCCGGACTCCCCACCCCGTCCTCCCGGCCCTCCCCACCGCCCCACCAGCAGGAGCCCTGCCCTCGACACGGCTGGAGACGCTGGTCTTCTCGGCACGGGATCTCGAGGAACTGGTGGCTATCCAGGGACTCCGGGGGGTCCGGTTCCTCCCTCCCGGGATCCTCTCCACGGAGCGGTACCGGTTCATCCAGACCCTTCCGTCAGCCTTCACGGGAAACTCCCTGGGGTATCTTGAATGGGAGCCAGGGGCAGACCACAGGTACAGACCCGACGGGGCGAAGGATACCCCCGGTCTCCCATCCAAGCCTAACCTGCCCTTCCTGCACCGGATCGGCGCCCTGGACCATGCGGCCACCCGGGTGCGGGCCGGGGACCGGGAACAGGCGGTCCTGGAGTTTCTTTCCCTGACCGGGTACCATCTCCAGTTCGCCATCCCGGTCAGGGACCAGAACTCCGTCACCACGGTCACGAAGCGGTCGAAGGAGGACTTTGCCATGGTCTTCACCTCCGGGATCATGCCGTTTGTGGATGAGGCTACCTCCGGTCCCACGGAGCGTTTCATCCACCGGTACGGGCCCCGGGTGCACCATCTGGCCTTCCGCACGGAAGCGATCGAGGCCACGATCGCGTCCCTGGAACGGGGTGGCCTGGAGTTCCTGGACGGGCTGGTGGGGTCGCCGGAGGAGGGGCTCCACCAGATCTTCACCCGGCCCTCTCCCCACACGATGCTGGTGACCGAGTACATCCACCGGTACGGGGACTCGGACGGGTTCTTCACGGAGAGCAACGTGAGCAGGCTCACGGCGGCGACGGCCCGCCAGGACTAGGGAAGTATGACGGATAGGGACGATCTGATCTACCGGGAATCGCTGGAACT
Organism: Methanomicrobiales archaeon; assembly: GCA_028678715.1. Classification (GTDB taxonomy): domain Archaea; phylum Halobacteriota; class Methanomicrobia; order Methanomicrobiales; family JACTUA01; genus JAJRCY01. The sequence continues at coordinate 4,118 of JAJRCY010000019.1, forward strand.
GCACCGGCGGCTGCGGGGCAAGATCGAGATCCGACCCAAGATTTTCATCCGGACCCTGAAGGACCTCTCTAGGGTCTACACCCCCGGGGTGGCCCAGGTCTGCCGGGAGATCCAGCAGGACCGGGACAAGGCCTACACCTACACCATCAAGTCCAACACGGTGGCCATCATCACCGACGGGTCTGCGGTGCTGGGCCTGGGCAACATCGGCGGCTATGCCGCAATCCCGGTGATGGAGGGGAAGGCTCTCCTCTTCCGGGAGTTCGCCGGAGTGAACGCCTTCCCCATCTGTTTTGAGGGCTACCACACCGATTTCGTGGAGGACGTGAAGAACATCGCCCCGGTCTTCGGCGGTATCTGCCTGGAGGACATCGCGGCCCCCAAGTGCTTCGAAGTGGAGGAGGCGCTCCAGGGTATCGGCATACCGGTCATGCACGATGACCAGCACGGAACTGCGGTCGTGGTCCTCGCCGCCCTCATGAACGCCTGCCGGGCGACCGGGCGGGAGATGGAGGATCTTACCATCGCCATCTGCGGGGCCGGGGCCGCGGGATTTGCCATCTTCCGGCTCCTCCGGTGCCTGGGGTACGATCAGCGCCTCTGCAAATCGGTGCGGGACATCATCATATGCGACCGGAAGGGGATCATCCACCGGGAGCGGGACGACCTCATGAAGAATAAGTACAAGTACATCATCGCCCACGAGACGAACCGGAAGAACCGGACCGGGACCCTTGCGGATGCCATGGAGGGGGCAGATGTCTTTATCGGTGTCTCGGCCCCCTCCCTTGTTACGCAGGAGATGGTCCGTTCCATGGGCGAGGAGCCGATTGTCTTTGCTCTCGCCAACCCGGTCCCCGAGATCATGCCCGAGGAGGCCCGGAAGGGTGGGGCCGGTGTGGTTGCCACAGGGAGGAGCGACTACCCGAACCAGGTGAACAATGTGCTCGCATTCCCGGGGATCTTCCGGGGAGCGCTGGATGCCTGCGCCCGGGAGATCTCCAGCGAGATGAAGCTGGCCGCTGCCCATGCCCTTGCCGCCCGCGTGAAGCGCCCCACGCGGGGACGGATACTGCCGTCGGTGCTGGACCGGCGGGTGGCCCGGGCTGTGGCGGAGGCGGTCAGCGCGGCAGCCGTATCGTGCGGCTGTGCAAGGGATTGCCATTCAACGCCGTGAGGGGTCACGGAAGTATCCATGCTGCAGCTGTACAACACCCTGACCCGGAAGAAGGAGGTCTTCACCCCGCGGGAACCGGGCGTGGTCCGGTTCTTCACCTGTGGCCCGTCCATCTACCAGCCACCCCACCTGGGCAATTACCGGACCTTCCTGTACGAGGATGTCCTGCACCGGTACCTCCAGTACCTGGGGTACCGGGTGGACCGCGTGCTTCCCTTCACCGATGTGGAAGACAAGGCCATTGCCGAGGCGCAGCGGCGGGGCGTTTCTTTGCAGGAGCTCACCGACCGGGTCGCTTCCCGGTTCCACGAGGAGGCGCGGATGCTGCGGATCCACCCGCCCACCCACAACCCCCGGTCCTCCACCACGGTCGAAGAGGCGGCGAGAATCATCCAGGCGCTGCTCGCGAAGGGCTACGCGTACCGCGATGGCAGGGACATCTTCTTTGAGCCGATGAAGTACCGGGGGTTCGGGAGGCTGGCCCGGATTGACCTCTCCCGCTGGCCTGCGAAACGGAGGCGGTTCCGGAAGGACACCTACCCGGGCATCCGGTGGAACTATGGCGACTTCATCCTCTGGCACGGGGAACGGGTAGGGGATACGGCGGTGTGGAAGACCGCCATCGGCAGGGGGCGGCCATCCTGGAACGTGCAGGACCCGGCCATGATCCTCCCGTTCCTGGGCGCGTCCGTCGACATCCATGCCGGGGGCATCGACAACCTGGCCCGGCACCATGACTACACGCTGGCCATCATGGAGGTGCTGACAGGGCAGCCCTATGCCCGCTTCTGGCTCCACGGCGAGCACCTGCTCACCGGCGGGAAGAAGATGTCCAAGAGCCGGGGGAATATCGTCTGTCCTGTCACCCTTGTTGCCGGGGGGTACACGCCGGAGCAGATCCGGTTCTTCCTCATCTCCGGCCACTACCGGGACCGGATGGACCTCACCGAAGAATCCCTGAAGGAGGCGGCTGACCGGCTCTCCCGCGTCCGGCAGATGGGGGAATCCCTGGAGGGTGATCTCCGGGGAAAGGGGGATGATTCCGGGGTAGCCTCGCTCATCCGGTCCCTCGAAGAGGGATTCACGGAGAGGATGGATGATGACCTGGACGTGGAAGGAGCATGGGAGCACCTGGAAAAGATCCTCACGGCCCTTCACGGGATGGCCGTGGGGGGAATGCTGGGGAATGAAGAGGCCGCACACGTCATCTCGATCCTCCGGAGGATCGACGGGGTACTCCAGGTGATCTACCCGGTTGCGGGGCTGCCTCCGGAGCCGGCATCCGGATAGGGAGAACCCGCCCGGGACCCCTCCTTTTTTCAGCTGGTGAACGGGAGGGGGACACCCCCTCCCGCCGCCCTCCCACCGTGAGGATGGTCGATCCAGGTCGGATCTCCCGGTGATAGTTCCAGGGCCGTAAAGAGCAGATTACCAGGGCCGACCAAATACCGATGAAGCGGATATCCTCTCGTGGGGGTGGGACCGGGAGGGGGCAGGCCCCCTCCCGTCGCAATTAACGGCGAGGTGCGGGGTGTTCATTCGGAGACATCGATCCGGACCACGGGGTTCTCCACCCCCGTTTCTCCGTCGTAACCCTGCACCCCCAACATACGTTTAAGAGTCCGGAGCACCCAGAGGTACAGAGCATGGGGCACCCCTGAAAGAGGGGGTGCCCCGTCGTTTCAGGGAGGGTTGCCTGTGGCTCCCCGCGTCAACGCCCGCCATACCACGTGCCCCGGCTGCCAGCAGGAGGTCTTTCTCGAGGAGCTGGTCTCAGGTCGCTGCCCGCTCTGCGGCTGCGAGCTGGAGGACCCCGAGGAGGTCTGCGACGGCTTTGATGACGTGATCGACCGCTCGGACCTGGCCTGGCTCCTCTTCCACTACTTCCTGTACCGGAAGTTCGAGGCACTGGGGGCAAGCCCGGTCCAGACCCTCCACCTGATCTCCCGGTGCGAGGGGTCCTTCAGCGGGGAGGCGACCCCGCGGGAGACTGCGTACGAGCTGGACGTGCCCATGACCTTCAGGGACCGGGTCCGCGTGAAGAGGTGCGCCGCGTGCGGGCGGCTCTTCATGTTCGGGGGAAAGAAGCGCATCTCCGGGGATCTCGCACGCACGGGTGACGAGATCTGGTACACCTGTCGGGCCTGCCGTTCAGAATGAGCGGCCCATGAGGGCCGGTGACCCGGATTTCCCGCAGATGATACAGGTGCGGGAGGTCCCCTCCATCCCGTATCCCCGCACTTCTGTCCCCAGCACGCTGGCATCCACCTGCTGCTCCAGGGCCTCGGCGCACTCCCGGCTCCCGCACCAGGGAGCGAGGGCCACACCCGTCTTCACCGCAGCCGCGGTCTCGTCGAGAGTGGCGGCACAGGTGACCCGCACCTTCATGTCCTCGTCTGCCCGGGCCAGGAGCTGATCCTGCAGCCGGCTGAGTATCGCCTGCACGCCGCTGAGGAGGTCTGCCCGGGGGATCCGGCTCTTTGCACCCAGCCGGGTCACCGCCGTCACCACCCCGGCATCCAGGTCCTTCGGGCCGATCTCCAGACGGAGGGGAACCCCCCGCATCTCCCAGTGGTAGTACTTGGCACCGGGCCGTATCTCCCGCCGGTCCACCTTCACCCGGAGTCCGGCGTTGAGAAGGGTCTCGGCCACGGCATCAGCCGATGCCAGCACCTCCTCCTTTCGACTCCCGACGATGATGGGGACCACGACCACCTGCACGGGGGCCACCGTGTGCGGGAACACCAGGCCCCGGTCATCGCCATGGACACTGATGACCGCCGCGATGGATCGTTCCGAGATCCCGTAGCAGGTCTGGTGTGCATACTGCTGCTCCCCCCGAATATCCTCGTACTGGATGCTGAAGGTCCGGGAGAAGTGATCGCCCAGGTGGTGGACGGTGCCTATCTGGAGGGTCCGCCCGTCCGGCATAATCGTATCGACCGCGACCGTGTAGTCGGCGCCCGGGAACTTGTCCCAGTCGGGCCGGCGGGAGATGAGGACCGGGATGCACATCTTCCGGTAGAACTCGCGGTACAGCCCTATCGCCTCCTCCACCTGGGCTTCGGCCTCCTCCCAGGTGGCATGGACGGTGTGGGCCTCCTTGAAGGAGGTGATCTCCCGGAGCCGGATCAGGGGCCTCGTGTGCTTGGTCTCGTACCGGAAGGTGGAGACGACCTGATAGATCTTCAGGGGCAGGTCTGCATGGGACCGGACCCAGAGGGCGTACATCGGGTAGATAGCCGTCTCGCTGGTGGGGCGAAGCGCCAGCTTCACTTCGAGAGGGGTCGTCCCCCCGTGGGTGACCCAGTACACCTCGTTCTCGAAGCCTTTGATGTGCTCGGCCTCCTTCATGAACTCCTGCTCGGGGATCAGCAGGGGAAAGAGGGCCTCCTCGTGATCCCGGTCCATGATCTCCCGGAGGAGACCGTACACCTGCTTCCGGAGGGCGAACCCGAAGGGGTACCAGACGTAGAGCCCCTTCACCGGGTACCGGACGTCCATGATCTCGGCCCGCCAGAGGATCTCGTGATACCACCCGGAGAAGTCCTGTTTTGGGGGCAGGGCACTTCGTTCCTCTTCCGGCGGCACCGTCACACCTACGCGACCAGAGATATGATTTGAGGCGTAATAAAAGCCTCGATTCCCGCTGCCAGGGCTACGAGGGGCAGAACGGCCCGAAGGAACACGGATCCAAGGTCCCGGGCGCGGGCTGCCGCATCTTCGTCCCCCTTCCATTCCTGCCAGAGGGCTTCCGCCAGGGAGAGGCCCAGCGCTCCGGCGAGGATGAAGGACGGGATCTCGACGACGCCGTGGGGGAGGATGGCGGCCAGCACGTACAGGATCCCCTTCTCCTGCCGGACCGCCTCCATCACCCCGCCGATCACGAGGCCGTTCGTCCCCGCGATGAAGAGGGTCACGGCCCCGAGGGACGCCCCGCCCAGAAAGAGGAGCAGGCAGGTCTGCAGGTTGTTGAGGAAGATCGCGAGAAAGAGGAGGAGGGAACTCCCTGCCGGGATGCCGCCCAGGATCTGGTCCCGGAGTACCTGGATGAGGGTCCGCCCCACCACGGGATCCTGCGATACGACGAGACCCCCCAGGACCAGGGTGGCAAGGAACACGCCGGTGACCACGAGGCCCGGCCTGACCAGGGCTTCCCTAGACATAGAGCACCATCCGGGCCATGTCGCGGACACCCGGCGCAAGGCCCACAACAATCATGGCCAGGAGGATCAGGTGCCAGAGCGCCGGGTTCCCCTCCCTGCGGTAGGCCGAAAGGACATAGATGGCCGGGATCACGACCGCAACCTTCAGGAGAAACATGGAGAAGGCGGTGCCGGTGAGGGCAATGAGCGTGGAACCGACGACGTGTACCTCCACGTAGCGGAGGGGGTGCAGGTCGATTCCGATGCTGGTCGCCGAGGCGTCCAGCATCTGGGCGAAGATGAGGGCCCGGAACAACGGGTCCCCTGCTTCCTTCCAGCCGAAGCCCCGTTCCAGGAGTGCCATCAGCGCTGCGGAGGTGGCGAGGGCAAGGCCCAGAATCGAGAGCAGGATGACGAGATCCACCCGTGCCTGCGTGAGGCCGAACCAGAGCAGGAGAAGGCCCGCCCCTGCAGAGGCTCCGGCACCCACACCTGCGTAGAAGGATTGGAACCGGGGCACCATTCCTTTCATTTCCAGGGAGCGGGCAAGGACCAGGGCAGCCGCGGTGAACCCGAAGACCGCGAGGAAGATCAGGGGTGTGACCAGCAGGTACCGGTACGGAGCAGGGACGAGACCGGTATCCTCCACCACCCGGAGCAGGCCGCCCAGTACCACATACGGGAGGGTGGAGAGCACCAGGTCCCGGTCCACCGGGACCCCGCCCCGGGCCAGCCACCGGTATACCAGGTACACGGCCAGGAGGAAGATGAGGGCGTAGGTGAGGGTATCGACGGGATTATAGGGTTGTCCGAGAACGATGGGATCAATGTAGTATTTGTAGAGGAACTCTCCAATCATGAATGATCCGAAATGAGCGGAGATGGTATGGACCTGCTCAGGAATAAAGGTTTTGACAAGTCCAAATGGATGCAGCTCCCCAGGGACGTTGTGATCGGGCACGATGTGCTCACCCAGCTGCCCGCAGTGTGCGATGACCTG
>JAJRCY010000020.1 GCA_028678715.1 Methanomicrobiales archaeon
CCTAGCGAGGCTTTTTTTTCTTCCGCACCCTTCCGGTATTCATATGCTCTTCGGCTCCTCCGGCATCCGGCAGGCCTTCGGCCCGGGGCTCCTCGCTCTCGCAGTTGCCGCCGGGAGAGCAGTGGCAGGGTCAGCCTCGCGGGTGGTGCTGGCCCATGACACCCGGACCACGAGCCCGCTTCTGGCCGAAGCGGTAACGGCGGGCCTCGTGGCCGGCGGCGTTGGGGTGGCATCCTGCGGGATCGCCCCCACGCCGTCCCTGGCCTACGCGGCGAGGAAGTTCGATGCAGGAGTGATGGTCACCGCCTCCCACAACCCGGAACCCGACAACGGGATCAAGCTCTTCAACCCGGACGGTTCCTCCTTCACCCGCGCCCAGCAGGAAGCGGTGGAGGGCGCCATCCGGGGATCCCCTGCCTGGAAGGACTGGAGGGGTCAGGGTTCCACAGACCCGCAGCAGATCACCGGGACCCACATCGCCGCCATCGCCGGCCGGTTCACCCTGGCCCGGCCCCTCACGGTGGTGGTGGACTGCGGGAACGGGGCCGCATCGGGAGTCACCCCCGCCCTCCTCGCGCTTCTGGGCGCGGAGGTGGTGGCCCTGAACTGCAACCCGGCGGGGAGGTTTGCCCGGCCGTCGGAGCCGCTGGAGGAGCACCTCCCCTACCTGGGGGAGATGGTGAGGCGGACCGGTGCCGACTGCGGGATCGCCCATGACGGCGACGCGGACCGGATGGTGGCCTGGGACAGCCGCGGGAGGTACATTGACGGGGACCGGATGCTCTCCCTCCTTGCCCGGTTCCTGGGTGCCCGGCGGGTGGTGACCACCGTCGACGCTTCGATGGCGGTGGAGGCGGTGGGGGAGGTGCACCGCACGCCGGTCGGGGACACCTACGTCTCCGAGCACCTCAGGGGCTGGGGGGACTTCGGGGGCGAGCCCTCGGGCGCCTGGATCTTCCCGGGCCACTCCCTCTGCCCCGACGGTATCTATGCCGCGGCGCTCCTCTGCACCATCGCCTCGCGGATGGACCTGGCCGCCGAGGTGGACCGGATCCCCCGGTATTCCGTGCTGCGCACCTCCCTCCCGTCCGAAAGGGCGAGGGAGGTGCTCACTGCGCTGGGGGCCGCTTCGGCCACGGATGGGATCCGAACGGAACGTGAGGGGGGATGGTTCCTGGTGCGGGCCAGCGGAACGGAGCCCCGGATCCGGATCACGGCCGAAGGGGTCACGCAGGAGAGGGCCGAGGCGCTCCTGGAAGAGGGCCGGCAGATGGTCCGGCGGGCAAACCTTCATTAAACCGATGGAAGGACGGTACTACCATGGAATGCGTCGTGCTGGCGGCAGGGGAAGGGCGCAGGATGAGGCCGCTCACGGCCACCCGTCCCAAGGTGATGCTGCCCCTTGCGAACCGCCCCATCCTGGAGCACCTGCTGGCCGCCGCCCGTGACGCGGGGATCCGGGACTTCGTTCTCGTCGTCGGCTACCGGGAGAAGGAGATCCGGGACCATTTCGGCGACGGGTCCCGGTTCGGGATCCGGATCCGCTACGTGCCCCAGCGCCACCAGCTGGGTACCGGGGACGCACTCAGGGAGGCAGAAGGACTCGTCTCCGGCACGTTCCTGCTCCTGAACGGGGACATGATCGTGCGGGCCGAGTCCCTGCAGGAGTTCCTGCGGTGCCCTCCGCCGGCCATGGCCCTCTCCCGCTCCCCCCGCCCCCAGGACTACGGGGTCGTCGTCCTGGACGGGGGACGGGTGACGGACCTTGACGAGAAGTCCCCGCAGCCCCGCTCGGACCTGATCAACGCGGGGGCGTACCTGCTGGACGAAGGGATCTTCGAGACCCTGGAGTCCCTGCCCCGGTCCCCCCGCGGGGAGTACGAGCTCACCGATGCCCTCTCTGCCTCCATCCGGGACGGCACGCTCCGGGGACACCACCTGACTTCATGGATGGATGCCGGCTACCCGTGGGACCTGCTGGAGGCGAACCGGGAGATGCTGGAGCGGAAGGCCCCCTCTCAGGAGGGGATCATCGAAGAGGGGGTGCAACTGGTGGGCAACGTCTCCGTGGGCGAGGGTACGGTGATCCGGTCCGGGACCGTCATCGAAGGACCCTGTGCCATCGGGAGCGGCTGCCGCATCGGGCCCCATGCCTACCTCCGCGGGGCGACCTCCATCGGGGACCGGTGCCACGTCGGGCATGCCAGCGAGGTGAAGAACTCGGTGATCTTCCCCGAGACCAACCTCCCCCACTTCAACTACGTGGCGGACAGCATCGTCGGATCCCGATGCAACTTCGGGGCAGGCACGAAGGTCGCGAACCTCCGCCATGACCATGGTGAGGTCATGGTCTGCGGGAGGGCCACGGGGAGGACCAAGTTCGGGGCGGTGGTGGGGGACGGGGTCCTCTTCGGGATCAACTGCTCCGTGAACACCGGCACCATCGTGGGGGCGGGTGTGCGGATCGCACCCCACTCCTACATCCACGGGTGCATCGACGATGGGGCCGAGATCAGGTAGGTGAGGAGAGATGCAGGCGGTGATACTTGCGGCAGGGGAGGGGATGCGCCTCCGGCCCCTGACCCACAGCAGGCCGAAGGCAATGATCCCGGTGGCGAACCGGCCCATCATTGCCCACGTGATGGACGCGCTCATAGAGAACGGGATCCGGGACCTGGTGGTGGTGGCGGGGTACCGGAAGGAGGTGGTGCTCAGCTACTGCAACCGCCTTCCCTACCCGGTCACCACCGTGGTCCAGCCGCGCCAGCTGGGGAGCGCCGACGCCCTCCGGGCGGCGGCGGACGAGATCCACGGGGACTTCCTGGTGGTCCCGGGGGACAACTTCATCGACGCGGCCTCCATCGCTAGGATCAAGAACGTGCAGAACGCCATGCTGGTCCGTGAACACGAGAGCCCGTCCAACTTCGGGGTCGTCGTGATCCGGTCCGGCTACGTCACCGGGATCATTGAGAAACCGGAACTGGCTCCCACCGTCACGGTCTCCACCGGCATCTTCTCCCTCACCCCTGAGTTCCTGGACCACCTGGACAGCACCGAGCTCCCGGACGCGGTGATGGCCGCCATCTCGCGGGGGATGCGGATGAAGGCCATCCACGCGGAGGGGTGGCAGGACGCCATTTACCCCTGGGATGTGCTCAAGCTGAATCGGAGCCTGCTTTCGCGGATCGGGCCCCAGAAGGGCGGGAAGATCCACGGGTCCGTGATCTTCTCCGGCACCGTGAGGGTGGGGGAGGGGACCGCCATCGGCCCCCACACCACCATCCAGGGGCCGGTGGTCATCGGGGAAGACTGCGAGATCGGGCCCGGATGCTGCATCATGCCCCACACCTCCATCGGGTCCCGGGCCCGGATCGAGCCCTTCACGATGCTGTCGGGGGTCCTCGTCATGAACGACGTCTCCATCGGGTCCCACTCGCGCCTCCAAGACGCGGTGGTGGGGGAGGGGTGCCAGCTCGCCGACCACACCAGCACCATGAGGGACGAGAGCCTCTTCTCCATCGAAGGGAAGGTGCAGAAGGCCGCCTTCGGGGCGGTGCTGGGAGACCGGGTGACAGCTGCCCCCTTCACCGTCTTCCGGAACTGCGTGGTGGGGAACATGGCAGCCATCCGCTCCGGGCGCGTGATCACGTCGGTGGTCCCGGACGGGGCCCTGGTGATGTAGGATGTGCGGGATCGTGGGCTACGTCGGGAGGCGCACCGCCGCCCCGCTCCTCGTGGAGGGGCTGCGGAAGCTGGAGTACCGGGGGTACGACTCCTACGGCGTGGCCACGCTCCACCGAAGCGTGTCGGTGCTGAAGAAGAGCGGCCGGATCCCCCCGCGTGCCGACCTGGGGAAGGGGATGAAGGGAAAGATCGGGATCGGGCACACCCGGTGGGCGACCCACGGTGAGCCCAGCGACCGCAACGCCCACCCCCACACCGACTGTACCGGGCGGATCGCGATCGTGCATAACGGCATCATCGAGAACTATGCCGGGCTCCGGCAGGAACTGGAAGGTCGGGGGCACCGGTTCCGCTCCGATACTGACACCGAGGTGATCGCCCACCTGGTGGAGGAGGCATTCCGGCCCGGGAAACTGCAGGAGGCGGTGGAGCAGGCCCTACGGCGGCTGGAGGGATCCTATGCCCTCCTCGTGATTGCGCAGGACGAGCCCGGGATCGTGGCGGCACGGAAGTCCAGCCCCCTGGTCCTGGGCCTCGGGGATGGCGAGACCCTGGCGGCATCGGACATGACCCCGCTCCTGGAGTACACCGAGCGGGTGATCTTTCTCGAGGACGGCGACGTCGCCACGCTCCGCGAGGGTGGTGTCGCGATCTGCTCCAACGGGACCGCGGTCCAGCGGCCGGTGGAACAGGTCACCTGGTGCCTGGACGACGTGAAGAAGGGCGGGTTCCCCCACTTCATGCTGAAGGAGATCCACGAGCAGCCGCAGGTCTTCTATGAGACGGCCCGGTCTGTCGATGCCCGGGAGATGGCGGCGCAGGTGCGCTCCTCCCCCTGGGTCACCCTCATCGGCTGCGGCACCTCCTACCATGCAGGCATGGTGGCCAAGTACCTGCTGGAGGCGCATGCCGGGATCCCGGTGCGGGTGGAGATGGGGTCCGAGTTCAAGTACTTCGCGCCCCCCGTCCGGGGCCTGGTGGTGGGGATCACCCAGTCGGGGGAGACGGCCGATACCCTCACCGCCCTGCAGAAGGCACGGTCCTACAACTGCCTGACGGCCGCCGTGACAAACGTGGTGGGATCGTCCGTAACCCGACTGGCAGACCACGTGCTCTACACCCGGGCCGGGCCCGAGATCGGGGTTGCCGCGACGAAGTCTTTCATCGCACAGCTGGCGGTCTTCCTCCAGCTGGCCAGCCGGCTCTCGGACGGGGCACTGGACGGGGCCATCAGCACTGCCCACCTGGCCATCGGCGACGCCCTCCGGACGGAGCTGGATGCGGCCGTCAGCCTCTGCACGGGGGCAAGGGACATCTTCTTCGTGGGGAGGGGGCCCTTCTACCCGGTGGCACTGGAAGGGGCGCTGAAGATGAAGGAGATCTCCTACATCCATGCCGAGGGCTATCCCGCAGGGGAGCTGAAGCACGGTCCCTTCGCGCTGCTGACCCCGGAGACCCCGGTGGTGGCCATCGCCCTCCCCGGCCCCACCTACGGTGCCATGATCTCCAACATAAAAGAGATAAAGGCCCGGCAGGCCCCGGTCATCGGCATCGGCAATGCGGACGATCAGGGCCTCGCGGAGGTGGTGGACGTCTTCCTCCCGCTCCCGGACGGCCCCGAGACCGTGCACCTCCTCACGGCCACCGTGATCCTGCAGCGGTTGGCGTACCATACCGCCGATTCGCTCTCGCGGGACATCGACCGGCCCCGGAACCTGGCCAAGAGCGTGACCGTGGAATGACGGAGTACGGCGAGAACCGGATCGGCCCCGGCGCCCGCATCTTTGAACCGGTGACCCTGGGGTTCCCCTCCCGGGAACGCCTGGGATCCTCCTCTTTCCCCGGTGTAACCATCGGGAAAGACGCAGTGATCCGGTCCGGGACGATCCTCTACTGCGATGTCGTGATCGGGGACGGGTTCCAGTGCGGCCACGGGGTCCTGATCCGGGAGCATACCACCATCGGGAACGGCGTGGCGGTGGGTACCGGGACCATCATCGAGGGGTACACCACCGTCGGGGACGACGTACGGATGCAGTCCCTGGTCTTTCTCCCGACCCACACGGTCATCGGCAACCGGGTCTTCCTCGGGCCCCATGTGGTGCTGACGAACGACCGCTATCCCCCCACCGGCAAGCCGGAGCTCCGGGGCCCCACCCTCGAAGACGGGGCGGTCATCGGGGCCAATGCCACCGTCCTCCCCGGGATCACCATCGGCGAGGGCGCGGTGGTGGCGGCAGGGGCGGTGGTGACCGTTGATGTGCCGCCCCGGACGATGGCGGTGGGCGTACCGGCCCGGATCCGGGACCTGCCGGGGGTGTACCGGCCATGACAATCCGGATCCCCATCGCCCGTCCCTGTATCGGCCCGGAGGAGGTGGAGGCGGTGCGGCGGGTGATGGAGAGCGGGAACCTGGCCCAGGGAGAGGCGGTGGCCGCCTTCGAGCGGGAGTTTGCCGCGTTCTCCCGGGTGAAGCATGCCGTCGCCGTGAACAACGGGACCGCGGCGCTCCACGCAGCCCTGCTCGCGGCAGGAATCGGCCCGGGAGACGAGGTGATTGCCCCCTCCTTCACGTTCATTGCCACGGCGACAAGCGTCTCCATGTGCGGCGCCGTCCCCCGGTGCGTGGACGTGGACGACCGGTCCTTCAACCTCGACCCGGAGGCCGTGGAGAGGGCCGTGACGCCCGCAACCCGGGCGGTGGTGGGGGTGCACCTCTTCGGACAGCTCTGCGACGTGGCAGCCCTCTCAGGGATCTGCGAGGACCACGATCTCGCCTTTATCGAGGATGCTGCCCAGGCCCACGGTGCCACCTTCAGGGGTCTTCCCGCGGGGTCTTTCGGGGAGATGGGGTGCTTCTCCTTCTATGCGACCAAGAACATGACCACAGGTGAGGGGGGCATGGTGACCACCGACTCCGATGATCTGGCGGCCACGCTCCGGCTGCTGGTCAACCATGGCCAGAGCCGCAAGTACCTGCACACGCGCCTGGGGTACAACTACCGGATGACGGACATGGCGGCGGCGATGGGGCTCGTGCAGCTCCGGAGACTCCCTGCCCTGAACGCGGCCCGCGGGGAGCATGCCCGGTACCTGGACGGACACCTGCGCCGGGAGGGAATCCTGACCCCCCGGAGGAAGGCGGGATTCTCTCACGTGTACCACCAGTACGTGATCCAGGTGATGCCGGAGTTCCCCCTCGCGAGGGATCGCCTGGCTGCATACCTGGGGGAGAAGGGGATCGGTACCGCGGTCCACTACCCGATGCCGATCCACCTGCAGCCGCTATACGGGGGCATACCGCCGGGCGGGCCGTGCCCGGTCTCCGAACGGCTCGCGGGGACCGTGCTCTCCCTGCCGGTCCACCCCGGCGTGAGCGGGGAGGACCTGGCCTTCATCGCAGAGACCGTGAACGGAGTGTGAACTACAATGGATGTCGGTGTCATCGGTGTCGGAATGATGGGGCGGAACCACGCCCGGGTGTACGCGGAACTCCGGGCAGTGGAGCGGCTGCTGGTCCAGGACCTGAACCGGAAGGCTGCAGAAGAGATGGGGAGATTGCACGGGGCCACGGTCTGCGATACGCCGGAGCAACTGCTCCGGGAGGCGGACGCGGTCTCCATCTGCGTTCCCACGTCCTACCACCTGCCGGTGGCGAAGGCGGCGGCAGCGTCCGGCGTGCACATGCTGATCGAGAAACCCATCTGCGCCACCGCGGCCCAGGGAAGGGAACTCGTGGGGATCCTTCCGCGGGATCTCACCGTGGGGATCGGGCACATCGAGCGGTTCAACCCCATCGTCCCCGAGATCCGGAAGATCGCGAAACAGCCCCTCTACGTGGAGATGAAGCGGCACAACCCGGCCTCGGCCCGGGTCACCGGTTCATCGGTGGTGGAGGACCTGATGATCCACGACATCGACATCGCGCTCCACGCGTTCTTCGGGGGCCAGCAGTGCTCGATCCACTCCATCGGCACCGATGACCTGGCAGCGGTGCTGATGCGGTGCGGGGCCACGGACGTGTATCTCTCCGCCAGCCGGAAGGCATCCAAGAAGATCCGGATGTGCTACATCGAGGAGGAGGAGTTCACCATCGAGGGCGACTTCATGACCCAGGAGATCTTCGTGTACCGGAAGCCGGAGCAGTACTCGGTGGAGAACGAGCGGTACGTGCAGGAGAATATCATCGAGAAGGTGATGGTGAACAAGGTGGAGCCCCTGAAGGTGGAACTGAAGACCTTCCTGGAATGTGCAGCGGCGGGAAAACCCTTCCCCATCACGCCGGCCCAGGCGGTCCGGAACCTGGAGGTCTGCGAGGAGATCTCCCGGGGCCTCCGGCGGTAGCGGGGGAGAAGGACGTGCCGCTGCCAGCCCGGCGCCACAGGAGAGGGGCTCACGAAGTGAAAGGAGGCCGCCTGGCCCGCCTGCTGGAGGAACGGGGACCCATCCGGACGGTGGGGGTGGTGGGGATGGGCTACGTGGGAATCCCGGCTGCCATCCTCTTCGCCGACTCGGGGGCCTTCGCCGCGGTCCTCGGCTTCCAGCGGGACTCCCCCACCGGGAGGCCCAAGATCGCCGCGCTGAACCGGGGCGAGAACCCCCTCGGGGGGGAGGAGCCCGATCTCGCGGAGATCCTGGCCCGGGTGGTGAAGAACGGGACCTTCCGGTGCACGAGCGACTTCTCGGAGATCGGAGGCCTGGACGCAGTCACCGTCGCGATCCAGACACCCTTTGCGCGGCCGGAGGACCTCCTCCCGGACTTCTCCTCCCTCTTCGAGGGACTGCGATCCGTGGGCAGGCACCTCACCCCGGGCATGCTTGTCGTCCTCGAGTCCACGGTGACCCCGGGCACCACCGGAGGCCCTGCCCGCCAGATCCTGGAGGAGGAGTCAGGGCTGACCGCAGGGGAGGACTTTGCCCTGGCCCATGCCCCCGAACGGGTGATGGTGGGGAGGCTGATCCGAAACATCCGGGAGCATGACCGGGTCATCGGAGGGCTGGACCCGGCATCCACCCGGAGGACGGTGGAGCTCTACACGCCCGTCCTTGCCGCGAACCGTGCGATCCCCATGTCGGCTCTCGCCGCGGAGGTGACAAAGACCGCCGAGAACGCCTTCCGGGACCTCCAGATCGCGGCCGTGAACCAGCTGGCCCTGTACTGCGAGGCCATGGGAGTGAACGTGTACGATGTCCGGGCCGGCATCGCCAGCCTGAAGGGGGAGGGGATCACCCGGGCGATCCTGTACCCCGGCGCGGGCGTGGGGGGCCACTGCCTGCCCAAGGACACCTTCCACATGGAACGGGGTGTGACAACCCTGGGAGGGGAGCTGGACTTCCCGGAGGGCAGCGAATCCCTCTTCGTGCTGGCGCGGCGGATCAATGACTTCATGCCCCGCCACATGGCCACGCTCACGGAGCAGGGCCTGGCCCGGGCAGGGAAGGTTCTCCGGGGCTCCCGGGTGGCGATCCTGGGCTGGGCTTTCCTCCGCAACAGCGACGATGCCCGGAACACCCCCTCGGCCATGTACCATGCGCTCCTGCGGGAGGCCGGGGGGATTCCCGCGGTCCACGACCCCTATGTGCGGGAGTATCCCGGTGTCGAGATCGCAGAGGACCTGGAGGAGGTGCTGCGGGGAGCGGATGCCATCGCCCTCTTCACCGCTCATTCCGCCTATGCCTCCCTGGATCCCCACCGGTTGAAGGCCCTCTCCGGAAGCGTCCACCCGGTGGTGGTGGACGGGAGGAACCACCTGGATCCCGATGCCTACATCGACGCGGGGTTCGTGTACAAGGGTATCGGCAGGGGCGACAAAAACAGCCATCCCATCAGGGGCGGGTAGCCTGCAGATGGAGAGACGGGGTGAGGGACCGTGAAGATCCTGCTCGTATCCACCCAGGACTACCTGCACCACCCGGTCCCCTCCCGGCACCACAACCTCTTCGAGATCCTGGCCACCCGGCACGAGGTGCATGTCCCCCACTTCCATGTCAGCCGGGGGGAGGAACGGCCCACCCGGCTCATCGTCCATGAGGCAACGAAATACCCGTGGGGCGGGCCGTTCCTCCACTACACGGTGAACGCGCCGCACCAGTTCCGGATCCTGGAGAGGATCGTCCGGGACTTTCGGATCGACGTGGTGGTGGCCGCCCACGTCCTGGCCGGGATGGGGGCGATCCGGGCAGCCCGGAAACACGGCGTTCCCGTGGTCTTTGACCTGAAGGACTGGTTCCCGGACTCGGCTGCCGCGTACTACTCCTCGCGCCCGGTCCGGTGGCTGATCAGGAACGGGGTATGGGCGGTGACCCGTTACAACCTCTCCCGCAGCGACCGCATCACCACCGTCTCCCCCTCGCTTGTTCGAAAACTTGCCGGGCACGGATTTTCAGCCACCCTGATCACGAACGGCGTGGACACGGAGCTGTTCCGCCCCATGGACGGCGGCGAGGCCAGGGACCGGCTGGGAATCCCGCGGGACGCCTTTGTGCTGGGGTTTGCCGGTTCGGTGGAACGGTGGTACGCCCTGGACCGGGTGGTGGAGGCCCTGCCCGAACTGCTGTCCCACCGTCCCGATACCCGGCTCCTGATCGTGGGGGGCTCGCTCTTCACATCGTTCCTGAACGACCTCAGGGAGAGGGCTGCCGCCCTCGGCCTTGCGGACCGGGTCATCTTCACCG
>JAJRCY010000021.1 GCA_028678715.1 Methanomicrobiales archaeon
CCGTATCAGGTCATACGCATCGTCAAACTCCAGCTTCCGGTACCGTTGCCCGCTGGCAGAACGCCGTTCCCCCGACGGATCGGGGACGTAGCGGAGGATCCCACCGACCCGCTCGGTGTTGTCATAGGCAGCAACGGAGTAGATCCAGCCATCGCGGTCCACGATGAAGTCCCGGAGCCGGATGGGTCGCATGGCCTCACCTCACTGCGGCAGGGAGAGTACCGCTTCCACCCGGCGCCATCCCTCACCCTGGCGGAGAATGCACCGGTGCACCAGGTCCACGACGGTGGACGGCGTGCCCGGGAGCTTCCCTCCTTCGATCATCAGGTCATGGGGCACATGCACGTCGTTGGTGGTGGCCGGGTCCCGGTCGCCATGCAGGTTGGCGCTGGTGGCGGTGATGGGAGCGTCCAGCATCCGGGTGAGGGCCTCCGGCACCGGATGCGCCGGGATCCGGATCCCGATGAGCCCGGTTCCGCCGGTGAGGATCTCCGGGAGGCAGGTCTTGGCCTGCAGGACCACGGTCACAGGCCCGGGCAGGACCCGTTCCATGAACGCAAGGGCCACCTCATCGATGCAGGCAACTGCCTGTGCCATCTCAAGGTCGGCCACCGCAATGGAGATGGGCTGGGAGAGGGGACGCTGCTTGGCATCGTAGACCCGGCGGATGGCATCCTCGGAGAGGGCGTCGGCACCGAGGCCGTAAACCGTATCGGTGGGATATACCACCAGCCCGTCACGCTGGAGCACCCGGACGGCCCGGGCGATCTGGTCCATTCAGAATTCCTGTCCGCGCACGCGGCTGATATCGAACCTTGCCAGCTTGCTGGCATGCATGACCGCAAAGACGCCCGCCTGGATGGGGTCGGTCACCACCAGGTCCGCGTGGTCCGGCACCGACCCTGCCATCTTCAGGGCAATGACCGGGATGCCGGCGACCCGCACCCGGTCCACGGCCTCGGAGATGGTGCCGCCCATCAGCGATCCCGCCAGCACGAGAATGGAGGCCCGGGGAAGCCGGACCACGGCGTCCACCGCCTGGGTGAGGTCCTCCTCCCCGACGAGAGGGATCGTGTCCACCGAGATCCGCTCGCCCCGGATGTTGTGCCGGTCCGCCTCGTTTACGGCCCCCATGGCCACCTGCGCCACCTGGGCACCGCCGCCGATGATGATCACCCGCGACCCGAAGATCTTGGAGAAGGGGGCATAGATGGTGACATCCAGGACCGCGGGCAGGTTCAGGAGGTCGGCCGTCAGTTTTCCCCAGTCGTCCCCGTTCTCCAGCTCGAAGTAGAGCGATGCCTTCCCCTTCTGGGGCCCTGCCGGAATGAGGGACTGCTGGACCATCAGGATATTGACCTGGTGGGCTGCCATCACGGTGGCGATGTCGCGGAGCACGCCGGGGCGGTGCTCGCAGATCAGGCTGACCGCACAGTTCTCGGATGATGCCATGGGAGTGATGCGATAGCCGGGATTCGAACCCGGGCTAAAGGCTTGGGAAGCCTCTGTCCTGCCACTAGACTACTATCGCGTGCCGTTTCGATCCGGTTGGGGGTGTGAGAAAATAAAAGTACGGTCGGCGGCACCGATGAGGATGTGGTTTCCAGGACTGGTACGCTCCAGAGTGATGGAGAGGATATCCACGGTCCGCGATCCGTCCAGTCCTCTATCATTGTCTGACATCTGCAAGGACGCTCCAGGGGGGGACCTGCGGTCCCCCCCCGCCGCGTAGGTGCCCCCCCCTATGAGGATAGGGGGATCCATCATGTCTCGGAATTGCAGGTGAGTGTCTTCTCAGAAACCGAAGAACACTCCATCCTCCCCGAGGGATGCCCACGCGGCGGGGGCGGAGCCCCCAAGAGCGTCTCAGTAGTAAGAAGAGAATCACATGAATCCAACGGCACATTCGGGGGATATCCAAGGGAAGAACTGGAGGAGCCTCCCGTATCGTGAGAGCGTACAGTCCCTCCGAAACAGAGGGATAGTACTATTCGCCCTTCAGGAGGCCTTCTTCGAGCGTCACGGCGCACGGTGCAGGGTGAACCGGATTGCGGCCCCCTGCCCGGGCTGGCCCGGGACGCGATCGGCGGCCCGGATCTCCCCGCCGTAGTGTTCGACCAGCATCCGGGTGATGTAGAGGCCGAGGCCCTTGCCGCTCTTCTTGGAGGGGCCCCGCTGGAACCGGTGGAAGATGTGGGGTTTCAGGTCATCGGGGATGCCGGGCCCGGAGTCACTCACCTCCACCTCCACCCTGTCGCCGTCCTCCCTCACGGAGATCCAGACCTCCACCTTCGGGCCCCCAAACTTGACGGAGTTACCGACCAGGTTGGTGAAGATCTCCGGGATCAGGTCGTCGGCCAGCACGCGGACCGATGTCCCGGGGTAGTGGACAGTGGCCGAGGGAAAATGACCGATCTCGGCCTGGATGACCCTGTGGAGATCCACCGGGCGAATATCGGCGGCACCTTCCTGGATCCTCCGGATGGTGGAGACGTTCTTGATGATCTCCACCGACTGCCGGACCAGGATCTCCATCCGCCGGGCAAAGTCCCGGTTCTTTCCCTCACCCAGCTCGGCCAGGATCTCGGCATACCCCAGCGCGGCGGAGTTCACGTTGTTGATGTCGTGGGCCATGATGTCCAGGTACAGGTTCGCCCGCTGGTAGGCCGTCTCCAGCTCCTGCTGCAGGAGTGCCCGGTTCACGGCAGCACCGATGGCCTTCCCGATGGACTCCAGCATCACCTGCTCGTCCGCGGGGAACGTCCGCCTCCGGGTGGACCCGAGGCAGATGGCGCCCAGCACCCGGGACTCGGCCACGAGGGGGATCAGGGTGGTGGAGAGGATCCCTGCCCCCGTGGCGAAGGGAGCGGTCTCGCAGTCAACTCCAAAGAGGGGGAGACCATCAGAGAGCACCCGCTGCAGCGGTTCCCAGCCCGCATCCATTACCCCCGTGCCTGCCCTGATCCGATCCGGAACACCTGTCTGGAACTCAAGCATCGACCGCCCGCTCTTCTGGTCCACGAGAAAGACGGCAGCCATCGAGAAGCCGAAGAGATCCACGGTCTTCATCGCGGCCGTGCGCAGGATGTCATCCAGCGTCTGCACTGACGTGGTGGCGCCGATGATCTCGTTCATGATGGAGAGCTCCCGGTTGTGCTGCCGGATCTCTGCCTCGAATCTCTTCTGGTCCGTGATGTCCCTCACCGATTCGATGGCCCCCCCCCGCTTCCCGGAGGCATCGTAGAGGGGGGACGCCTTGACAAACAGGTAGGCTCCCCTGCCGTGGTACACGAGTGGCACGCAGACCTCGGCGTAGGTGGTATCCCCCCGCCGCTCGATCCTCTCGTAGAGGGACTCCATCTCCCGGTGCTCCTGGCACAGGAGATCGATCAGGATCGGGCGCTTCACGCCGTAGAAGGGCTCGGCATAGGCGAAATCGCCCCTCCCCAGGATCTCCTCCTTGCGGACCCCGGTCATCTCCTCGATGGCCCGGTTCCAGGCGATCACCCTTTTTTCGGAATCGACGACAAAAGTGGCATCGGGCAGGAACTCGATGATCCCCTGCAGCTTCTCGTTGGTGAGCCGGAGGAGGTCCTCCGCCTCCTTCTGCCGGGTATTGTCTATGGCCGTGAAGATGGCAAGGTCCTCCGCGAGCCTCCCTGACGAGATCAGCACGGAGAGGATCTTTCCGTCCCTCCCCTGCAGCTGCATCTCGCTCTCCGCCACCGTGGAACCCTCCGAGATGCGGCTGAAAAAGGCGGTGAGGGATGCCCCGTTGTGCGCGATCTCATGGAACGGCCGGTCCACCAGATCCTCCCTTGAATAGCCCAGCATCGCGGCAAAGCGCGGATTCGCCTCCTGGATCGTCCGGCTCGAGAGCCGGATCAGGCAGGTGCCGGCATTGGAACTGTCAAAGATCCCCTGGTACCGGAGCTGTTCTGCCCGGACCCGGCCCGACAGGTGGGCGATGACCGCCGCCACCCAGACAAAGACCAGGGCCCGGATGCCTGCATTGACCACCGGGTCCGGGCCCATGGCCGAATAGGTGAAGACTCCCACGAGTACCAGGTATGCGATGCCGGTGAACCCGGCAAAGAAGATCGCACGCCTCGGATTCCAGTAGGCGGCCAGGACGATGGGGATGTAGAAGAGATGGGGGAAGACCTCGGTGATCCCCTGGGACAGGCTGTATACGGATGCCAGGATGGCGAGGATCGTGGTGATGAGAATCGAAAGGCCCCAGATATGCTGGTCCCATAACCGCCCCAGGAGGACCTTCATGCGGGGTTCTCTCTCACCTCTGCCCATATCTGTGATATAGGCTCATCGGGTAAATGAGGATGTCCCCTCAGCGGCCGGGCCATCGATACGGTTAAGAGCAATCCCGCAGAATATTACCCCGCACGTTCACAGGACGTGCAGGCGAAGGTAAGTCCGACGTGCCGTTCCGGCACTGCCCCCGGGGGGGGCTCCGGGATTACAGGAGCCGGTGAGTGGCTCTTTTCCTGTCGACTTACATTCTCCGTTCACGGAGGATTTCATGGCAAGAATGTATGCCCGCAGAAGGGGAACATCAGGCTCGGTGCGCCCGTACCGGAAGGAGGTCCCTGCCTGGTCCAACACCGATGTCCGGGAGATTGAGAAGGTGATCCGGGAGTTCCGGAAGCAGGGCCGGCCGGCCAGCGAGATCGGCCTTGTACTCAGGGACAAGTACGGTGTCCCTGACGTGAAGCTGGTCATGGGGAAGCGCCTGGGAACGATCCTGAAGGAGATGGGGATGGAGGCCAAGCTCCCCGAGGACCTGGCCAACCTGATCCGGAAGGCGGTCGGCCTCCGCAAGCACCTGGCTGACCACAAGAACGACCTGCACAATAAAAGGCAGCTCCATCTGACCGAGGCCAAGGTGAGGCGCCTGGCCAGGTACTACGTGAGGGCCGGCACGCTTCCCCTGGACTGGACCTACAAGCCCGAATCCGCAGAGATCCTGCTCTCCCGCTAGCGTATGACGCTCGAGGCTGACACCGAACTCCTGGCCGACCGGTTGGGCGCCCAGGAGTTTGTGGAGGTGATGGCCCACCACAGCGCTGACGGGCTGGCCGCCGGCGTGATCCTGGGGACCGCCCTCTGGCGCGCGGGGATCCGCTTCCGGCTCCGGTGCATGGGGGAATTCTCACCGGCGGATCTCCCCGACGAGGGCGCGATCGTGCTCTGCGGGATGGGGGCGTCCCGGACCGATCTTCCCGAGCATGTCATGGTGGTGGATCACCATGTCCCGCACTTCGCGGGGCCCTACCAGCTGAACCCCCACCGTGCCGGCATGGACGGGGAGAGGGAGCTCTCTTCTGCCGGGGCCGCCTACCTGGTGGCCCAGCACCTGGGGGACCACCGGGACCTGGCCGGCATAGCGGTGGCGGGGATGGTAGGCGAGGGGCAGCTAATGGAGGGGATGAACCGGGAGATCTGCAACGAGGGGGTCGCCCTGGGCATCATCACTCCCGGGCGGGGGCTGCGCCTCCCGGGGAGGGACGTGGCCGAAGGGCTGCTCCTGTCCCTGCAGCCCTCCCTTCCCGGCATCACGGGGAGCGAGGAGAGGGTGAAGGAGCTCCTGGCCCGGTGCCCTGGCGAGGGGGGGCCGGATACCGAGGTCCTCCTCTCCCTGATTCTCCTGGAGATCAGCCCCCATGCTTCCGCCATGGCGATGGCGTCCCTCTACGGGGACCGCCACGGGCTCGAGAAGGAGCTTATCCCCGATGCCCACGCCCTTGCGGCGGTGCTGGACGCCTGCGGGAGGTCCGGTGCCGGGGGCCTCGCAGCGATGCTGGGCTTCCGTACCGATGGTTCGCCGGAGCAGGCCTGGGAGGTGACCCGGGCATGGCGGCTCCGGGTGGCCGCTGCGCTCCAGGCTGCCACGGCATGGAAGGAGGCCGAGGGGTGGTACCAGGTGGCGGATGCACCAACCGGGCCCGGCGTTGCCGATGCCCTGATCTCCACGATGGCACCGGCCCGCCCCCTAGTGGTCCTGGCACCGGACGGGGACGTGATCCGCGTCTCGGCCCGGGCCATCCCGGGGTGCCGGGCGAACCTGGAGGCGGCCCTGGACGCGGCTGCCCGGGCCCATGGCGGCAGGGCATCCGGCAACCGGTGCAGCGCAGATGCAGTCGTGCCCGCGGGAGCCCTGGAAGGGATTGCCGCGGCGTTCCGGGAGGCGCTGGCAGCATGATGCAGATCCATGCCGAGATCCGGACGGTGCACCGTATGCCCGGCGTTGCGGCGGGGGCTGTCACACCGGACAACCTGAAGGGGATGGAGACCACGGCAGACGGCGGGGTGGTGCGGACCGTGCTGGCAGGACCACAGCTCCGGTCCACCATTGCATCGGTGGATGACTATCTGATGAACCTCGCGGTGGTGGAGGACCTGTGCACGCACGTTTTCACCTAGAGGCGGACCTGCAGTGCAGCCGGGAACCGGCGGGCGAGGCAGCCGCGGCGCTGGAGCGGGCCGTTGCAGAGGCCAACGACTCCCTCTTCACCCGGGGCGTGCCGAAGGGGGTGCCGCGTGAGGAGGTCGGGAGGATCACCTCCTGGTCCCTCGAAGGGCCCGTCCTCCACCTGGGCCTGGAGAGCGGGGGCTACACCCGCGCCCACGACGCCCTCTTCCGGTTTCGGAAGCACCTGGCCGGGGTCCTGGGGAAGCACCAGATCGGGATCCGGGACATCCTGGTGACCCGGTTCGCGGTGGTGCTCACGGGCGAGGTGCCGGATGCCGCCATCCCCCGGCTCTCCTTCATCCGGTCGGTGGAGCGCGGCCCGGGGACGGTGACCCTGGACCTGGCTGTCTCGGCCGCGGACCTGGAGCACCGGATCCCAGATCGCATCCTGAACCTCATCACGGAGAAGGTCCAGGCCCGGGAATACGGCGGGAAGACCGAGCACTGGGAGCTCGTGTACGAGAGCGGCCCGAAGGAGCGGGTCTACCAGGGGAACCCCACGGAGGAGATGGAGGCCCGCCACTGGATCCGGCACGGGGCGTCCCGGGGGCAGTGGATCTACGGGCCCCAGGCCGTGCAGCTCTTCCGGGCCTTTGCCTCCATCGTCGAGGAGCGGATCCTCGCCCCCCTGGGATTTGCGGAGATGGTCTTCCCCAAGGTGGATACCTGGGACGTGCTCTCCCGCTCCGGCCACGCGAAGGGAGTGTATCCCGAGATCTACTATGTCTGCACGCCCAAGACCCGGGACCCCGCCTTCTGGGAGGAGGTGGCGGACCACTTCAAGGTGACGGGCGAGGTCCCCGTGGACCTGGTGCGGGAGAAGATCGACGGGCCCGTGGGAGCTCTCTGCTATGCCCAGTGCCCCTCGTTCTGGCCCTTTGTCCAGGGCCGGACGCTGGCCCAGGATACCCTTCCCGTCCGGATCTTTGACCGGAGCGGGACCTCCCACCGCTATGAGAGCGGCGGGATCCATGGCATCGAGCGGGTGGACGAATTCCACCGGATCGAGCTGGTCTGGCTGGGCACCGCGGCCCAGACCGGCGAGATGGCGGAACGCCTCCACCAAGCCTACCGGCAGGTCTTTGACGACATGCTGGAGCTGGAGTGGCGTTCCGCCCGGGTGACCCCATGGTTCATGGCCCAGGAGGGCATGGTGGGGGCCTGCGGCTGCGATACCGTGGGGACCACGGACTACGAGGCGTTCCTGCCCTACAGCGGGACCTGGCTCGAGTTCCAGAACGTATCGGTGAACGGTGACAAGTACCCGAAAGGGTTCAATGTGAAGATTCAGAGCGGGGAGCCCTGCTGGTCCGGGTGCTCGGGGATAGGCCTCGAGCGCTGGACCGCGGCGTTCCTGGCCCAGAAAGGGTTTGACCCTGCCCGGTGGCCCGAGGGTGTGGCCTCCCGGGTCGGTGAGCTGAAGGAGATATTCAGATTCCTGTAAGAGGTGTAGAGCTATGGCAAAGAAGAGTCAGATTGGACGGAAGGTAGAGGGCTGGAAGGCGAAGTCGTGGTTCAAGGTCCACGTGCCGGAGGTCTTTGGCAAGACCTACATCGGCGACACCATCTCCAGCGACCCGGACACCGTCATGGGCCGGATCATGCAGACTTCTCTTGGAGAGATCATCCAGGACTACACGAAGCAGCACATCAAGATCCGGGTGAAGGTGAACCAGGTGGCCGGCGACGCGGCCTACACCGAGTTTGCCGGGCACGAACTGACCCGGGACTACATGCGGTCCCTCGTCAAGCGCCGGACCTCCCGGGTGGATGCCATCATCCCGGTCATCACCAAGGAGGGGACGCACCTCCGGATCACGATCACCTGCCTGACGCTTTCGCGGGCGAACATCAGCCAGGTGCACGCCATCCGGGCCGCCCTCAGGCAGTTCCTGGCTGCCTATGCCGCACAGCGGGAGATGAGCGCCTTTGTGAAGGACATGGTCTCCGGCGAGGTGGCCAAGGAGCTCTTCAAGCTCGTGAAGCCCATCTACCCGGTGCGCCGCGTGGAGATCGTCAAGTCCAAGGTGGAAGGGGGGGCGAAGCCCGAGACAGCGGCTGCGCCACCGGCCCCGGCCCCGGAACCGGCCCCGGCCCCCGTCTGATCTCCGGGAACACCTCTCCTTTTCACCGGCCGGGAGCGGGAGCTGCGCGATGGCAGCAACCCTCCCGGGCGTCATCCCCGGGCCCGGATCCCAGTGGGGGGGACCGGAACGTGACTATAAAGAGGATCCCCTTCCACTTCTTTTCATGGTACCCCGCAGGCTGCTCCTGCTGATCCTGGACGGCATCTCTGACCGCCCGTGCCCGGAACTCTCGGGCCGGACGCCCCTCCAGGCGGCAGCGACCCCGAACCTGGACCTTCTTGCGCGGGAGGGGATCTGCGGCATCATGGACACCATCGCCCCGGGAATCCGCCCGGGATCGGATACCGCCCACCTGGCGCTTCTGGGCTACCCCCCCGAACGCTACTACACGGGAAGGGGCCCCCTGGAGGCGGAAGGCTGCGGGATCCGGATGGAGCCCGGGATGATCGGCTTCCGGGCCAACTTTGCCACCGTGGATGCGGGCGGCAGGGTCACGGACCGGAGAGCAGGGAGGATCCACGACACCGGCCCTCTCTGCGATGCCATCGAGAGAGGAGTGGACCTCTCCAGGCACCGGGTCACCTTCCGGTTCCGTCCCGGCGCCGGGCACCGCGCCGCCCTGGCCCTGAAGGGGGAGGGCCTTTCGGCATCCGTCTCCTCCAATGACCCGAAACGGGAAGGGGTGGTGCCCCCCGATATACGGGCATGCACCGCCGAGGCCGGGGACGCGAGAACCGCGGCGGCCTGCAACGACTTCCTGCGGCAGGCCCGGGGGATCCTGGACACCCATCCCCTGAACCGCGCGCGAAGGGACGGGGGCCTCCCCCCCGCGAACGTGGTGCTGATCCGGGGAGCCGGCACCATGGGCAGGTTCGAACCCTTCTCCGATCGCACCGGCCTCTCCGGTGCCGTCATCTCCGCCGCCAGCCTGATCACGGGCATCGGCACCGCCGTCGGGCTCCGGCCCGTGGCGGTGGAGGGGATGACCGGCTCCACGGACACGAACCTGGACGGAAAGGTACGGGCGGCCATGGCGGAGCTGGACCGGACCGGGTTCGTGCTGCTGAACATCAAGGGCGCTGACGAGGCAGGGCACGACGGGAAGGCCCGGGAGAAGGCCGCGTTTCTGGAGCAGATCGACCGCGCTCTGGCCCCCCTTCTCTCCCTTCCGGATACCCTGATCGCCGTCTGTGCAGACCACAGCACCCCCTGCGCGGTGAAGGACCACAGCGCGGACCCGGTGCCGGTGGTGATCCGTGGCGAGGGCGTCCGGGTGGACGCAGTGGAACGCTTCGACGAACTCTCCTGTGCAGCGGGCGGCCTGCACCGGATCCGGGGAGCGGATCTCATGCCGATCCTCCTGGACCTGATGAACCGGGCTCACAAGTATGGTGCCTGAAGACAGACCCCCGGATGCGAAGGGCATCGCCGACGTGGAGGAGTGGCTCTCCACCTGCTTCCTCCCGGACGGGACAGAGCTCCAGGAGCGGACACTGAAGACGGCCTACTCCATGGTCATCGGCGACCGGTGCGTGGTCGACTATGGTCTCTCGGCCGATGACATCATTGTCTGCGAGTTCTCCACCGTGAACGGGGACGTGGTGGCAGAGAACGATGTGCGCATCGACAATTTCTGCGAGGTCGAGGGCAACGTGGTGGCGGGGGCCGATGCGTTCATCGGGGAAGGGGTGAAGATAGGCGGCAAGCTGGTGGTCCGGGGCAACCTGGACATCGGCGACAACGTCCATATTGCGAAGGGCCTGGATGCAAAGGGCG
>JAJRCY010000022.1 GCA_028678715.1 Methanomicrobiales archaeon
CATCGTGCCCCGGATCATGCCCGTGGCCGAGGCGATGCTGGCCCTTGTCCTGTTGGACGCCTGGCTGGAGCAGGAGAAGTACCGGGCGTTCCGCTAGGGCGTCCCTTGAGAGGCCCCGAGCAGTACCGAGATATCCGGATCCCTTCCGAAGAGAATATTCTCACGGGGGAGGGACCGGGAGGGGGCGGACCCCCTCCCGTCACGAATTCCGGGGAAGGTGAGATCTCCCATTTCTGATCCGGCAACCGTTATCGTGTCCCGCAGCCCACCGGCACTGCGTGAGCAGCGAGGAAAGGAAGGAAGAGACGCGCTATGCTCCCGAGACCTGCGCCCACTGCGACGGGGAAGGGTGCTGCTACTGCGATAAAACAGGGAAGGTGCTGGTGGCGCAGCCATCCCGGAAGTGCCGGCACTGCGACGGCGACGGCTGTATCTATTGCGGGTTCACCGGCTGGGCAGGGCTGTTCACCCGGTGTTCAGGAAGCGATGGGATCCTGCCCCCGTGATCCCGGATACCTCGTTTCTGAATTTCCCTAAAGGATCTATCCTCATGGGGGGATGGGACCGGGAGGGAGCTCTGCCTCATCCCGCTGTGTCTCCCGGGAATGGGTAGTGCAATCTTGTTTTTTCTGGCTGAGTACTGCCGGGACGCTTCAGGGGGGGACCTGCGGACCCCCCCGCCGCGTGGGCGCCCCCCCCCCGCGTGAGGATGGGAGGATCTATCCTGATGTGGAATTGCAGGAGCGAATCTTCTCAGATACCGTCGATCACCCCATGAACTCCGGGGGATGCCCACGCGGCGGGGGCGGAGCCCCCAAGAGCGTACCAGTCAGACAGCTCCCACTCAATGCCGCTATCCATCAGCGGCGGAATCCCTTCACTTCGTCAGGAGGTCCCACAGCTCCCGGAACTCGCGGATGTGGTACTGGCCCGGGGCGGTGGGGGTGCCCGCGTGGGCGTATACCATCTCCGACCCGAAGAGAGGGAGGAGCGCCCGGGCGTACCGGAACTGTTCGCCCAACACCCCGGTGCAGAGGGGCTTCTCCGCCGAGAGGGTAAAGGAGAAGAGGGCCAGGAGATCTCCCGGGTCCCGGGGCGTCACCACGATCTTGGGGAGGTCCCCGTAGGAACGGAGGTCCCGCTCCAGCGCCTTCAGCTGCTGAAGGTCAGGCATCCCGGAGAGGTGACAGGAGGCGATGATCTGCTTTCCCCCCTTCCGGATCTCCGGGGCGTGGCGCCGGAACCGGAGCTCCACGTCCACCCAGTCTGAGAGGGGCAGGAGGGGCCGAACCATCCGGATCCACTCCTTCTCGTCGCCGCCAAACCGCCCTCCCTCCGCCTGGCTCCGGAGGGTCGCAATCACAGGGATCCGGGCACTGGTTCGGACCGGCTGGACCGCTTCCAGGAGTCCCGGTCCGCCGATATCCAGCCGGACCTCCACCAGGTCTGGGTGGAGTCCGGCGAGGTCCGCCGGTGCGCCGCCCTCCCCGACGGATACCGCGATCTTCATGGTTCTGTCACCTCCCGTTCATACCTCCCTTTCGGGCCCGCGGATGCTTAATACATTCCGCGGATGATCGCTGTCCGTGCGTCGATGGGGAGCCGCGCTTTCCCGGTGGGGGGTCACAGGGCGGAGGAAGTCCCCCCACGGACCGGTTCCGCGGGGGTGGTAACCGCCGCGACGCGTGGTACGGGGTGTACGGGCCCCTTCACTCCTCCCATGCGTCCGGGCCCTTCAGGAGATGGGCCGTGGTGATACCGCCCCGGGCGATCGTTCGGATCTCCTCCTTCAGGTCGTCCAGGGTCCGGCTCGCCTTCGGCCCGCCGCCTGCAGCTGCGGCGATTCCCTGCCGGTAGATCTCCGTGATCCTCCGGCTGTAGCGGGGGGGCCGGTCCCGGGCATCGATGGCCAGCAGGGTGATGCCGGCTTCCAGGAGGGCAGGGATGTGATCGATCAGGCAGGTCTCCACCGCGTTCCGGATCACGGTCCGGCACTCCGCATCCACCGAGAGGGGGAAGACGCGCCGGCGTTCGTCCTGCAGGCCCAGGAACGGGCTCTCCGCCGCCCGGTCCCGTCCTGCGGCCGGGATGCCCTGAAGCGATCGCAGCAGGCAGTCCCTGCTCACCATCACCTCCTGGCTCCCCTGGACCGGGTACTCCAGCAACGGGCCGCCGGCGCCACCCCCTGCAGCCGCCACCAGGGGACCCAGGTCCCGGAGCGGGAGTTCCGGCGAGAGGGCCAGGGAGCAGAACGGGGGGGAGAGGGCCTGCACCGACAGGACGTTCCATACGTTCAGGCCCGCTCCGCCCAGGAGGGGGAGATCGGGGCACGCCTCCCGGGCCGCGACCGCGGCACCGGTCCCCTCCACCATCACGCCAGTAAGGTGCGGGGCGATCCGCAGGAGGAGGGGTACTGCTTCATCCAGGAAGGACCGCCCCGTGATCCGGGGCCATTTCCAGACCGGCGATACACCGGAGCCCCTGATGGCATCGGCGGTCTCAGTGAGGGACCGGAGGATCCTTTCCCGGGTTTCCCCGGGGCCCGGGTCCGAAGCGAGGCACTCTGCTACGGACTGGATCCGGGGTTCGATGTAGACCCGGCTGCACCCTCCCTCCACCGCAGCAACGGCAGCCTCCGGGGTATCGACAGAGACCGCCAGATGCGGCTGCGCGGCAGGGATACCGGTGCTCCGGCCGCTGGCCCGGAGCGTGCGGACCCTTCCTTCCAGCCGGCTGCGGGCCGCCTCCGCCCGGTCCGCCGATGCCCGCGGGGCACCCAGGTACGCCTCCCCGAGCCGCTCCAGGAACTCCCTGCGGAACCGGTTCAGGTCCGAGGGGCGGGCGAAGAGGCCTCCCGGATACCTGAGGACCATGGGACTGAACCGGAAGAGGGAATCGCCGGTCCGGGAGAGGGCGTCTCTCACGGTTGCTTCGCTGGCTGGACTGGTCGATGCTGGGGGCATCGTGAAGCCTGCCGGGTACCGGATCACCAGAGGAACGCCGCGGGGGGAGAGGAACCTGCCTTCCAGGACCGGCCTCCCATCCGGTTCCCAGGTGGCGGTCACCTCCACCGGGACCGGGGGCCGTCCCACCGGAGCCGTGCGGCCTCTCACCTGCAGTGTGCGCTCCTCCAGCGCCCTCCGGTGGGTGAGCGAGACCACTGCGCCCGGGGGAATAACCCCCGCTCCCCGGATCAGGAGGCGGTCTCCCTCCCGTTCGGGGGGCCTCTGCAGCACCATGCCGGTGGTTCCTTCCCGCGATCCGGTAGAGAACGCAAGGCCGTCCCCTGCGGCCGGGACCAGGTTCCCGTCCAGCCGGATCTCGATGTACCCGGTAGCGGGATCTGACCGGGTGACCGTCCCGATCCTGACCCCCCGGTTGTCCGGGCGCATCCGCCCCATCACCTCCCGGCAGGAATCCCCGCCCAGGTATCCCGTGGTGAACCCCCGGTTGAAGGCCAGGGCCAGGTCCTGCTGATCCTCGTCGGAGGGCCGCCAGGTACCCTCCCGGATCCGGTCCAGGGCACTGCGGTAGACGGAAGTGACGGCTGCCACGTAACCGGGGGACCGCATCCGGCCCTCGATCTTCAGGGCGGCGACCCCGGCCCGGACCACCCGGTCCAGGAGCGGGTACACCGAGAGGTCCCGGGTGGAGAGGAGGTAGAGGTCCTGAAGGGGGACCCGTGAAAACCGGGTGGGCCGGCCATGGTCGTCCACCTCGCCCCGGACCAGCGTGTAGGGTTTCCGGCAGGGCTGGGCGCAGGTGCCCCGGTTTCCGCTCCTCCCGCCGATGAAGGAGGAGAGGAGGCACTGGCCCGAGTAGGCATAGCAGAGGGCCCCGTGGATGAAGACCTCGATCCCGACCCCGGCCTTCTCCCCCAGGAGCACGATCTCCTGCATCTCTGAAAAAGGCACCTCCCGGGCCAGGACCACCCGAAAAAAGCCCCGTGCCGCTGCCCAGGCCACCCCCTCCCTGGTGTGCACCGTCATCTGGGTGGAGGCATGGAGGGGGAGGTCCGGTATCACCTCCCGGGCCAGGGCAGCCAGGCCCGTGTCCTGCACCAGCACGCCATCCGCCCCCATCTCGTGGAGCCGGACCAAATACTCCCCTGCCTCCGGGAGTTCCTCTTCCCGCACCAGCGTGTTGACGGTGACATAGACCTTCACGCCGTGAACATGGGCATACCCCACGGCCTCGCGGAGCTCATGCTCGCCGAAGTTCGGGGCAAAGGCCCGGGCCGAGAACCGCTTCCCGCCCAGGTACACGGCATCGGCCCCGGCTGCGATCGCAGCATGGAGCGCGTCCCGGGAACCGGCAGGTGCCAGGAGCTCGGGCAGTCCACCGGAGCGGTCGCTGATCCCTGTACACCCCCTTCCAGGTACTCGCCCGCTGCAGCCAAGTCTGTTTCGGGGCCGAAGATCCCTGCCCGGGACGGCGGGCTTCATCACCCCCGGGGACCGATCCGGAAGGGAAGGAGATGCAGCTGCTCTTCGAGCTCTCGGGAGAGCATCCCACCCTCCCGGTGGCCGAGCTCGAGTGCGTGGGAACGGTGCGGGAACACCGCCCGCAGGTGGCCGTCGCCGACTGCCCGGACCCTTCTGCTGCCCGGCGGCTGGCCCTCACCCACGCGGTCATGGAGTACCTGGGGAGCTGCGCCCCCGCACCGGATGCGATTGCATCACTGCTCCGGGACCTGGCCCTCGCCCCGGAGACCCCCTTCTCGGTCCGGGTGAAGAAGGTGGAGGGGAGCGCCCCCACCGTGTCCCAGCCCGTGCTGGAGCGCCTGATGGGCTCCCTGATCGCGGGGACGGTCTCCCTCGCTGCACCGGTGGCGGAGTACCGGGCCATCATCTCGGCGGACCGCTGTTACTTTGGAAGGCTCCTCTTCCGGATCGACCGGGCATCCTATACCTCCCGGGATCCCCTCCGGAGGCCCTTCTTCCACCCGGGGGTGATGCTCCCCCGGTTTGCCCGGGCCGTCGTGAACCTGACCCTGCTGCAGCCCGAGGAGATCCTCTTTGACCCGTTCTGCGGCACCGGCGGGTTCCTGCTGGAGGCGGGACTGCTGGGGGCATGGGTGGCCGGCGGGGATGCCGATCCCGCGATGGTGGCAGGGAGCCGCCTGAACCTCGGGAACGCGGACCTGGTGCGCCTGGATGCGGGGGCGCTGCCCCTCTGTTCCCATTCCGTTGATGCCGTGGCCACCGATTTGCCCTACGGCCAGTCCAGCTGGATCCGGGGGCGGGATCTGGACCGCCTCACTCCCCGGGCCCTCCGGGAGATCGCCCGGGTCCTCCGGGCCGGCCGCAGGGCAGCCATCGTGGCCCACCGGGACATCCGTCCTTTCGTCCCTGAACTCCTCACGATCCTCCAGCACCACGAGCAGCGGGTGCACCGGTCCCTGACCCGGAGGTTCCTGGTGCTGGAACGGAGAAGGGAGAATGGGTGAGGAAACGACCGGATGGGGAATCCTGCAGTCGCGTCGTAGTACCTCCGGCAGGGATCAACGTCACACAGCCTATCGAGATATCCTCTCCGGTGGAGGGCGGCGGAAGGGGGCAGAGCCCCCTCCCGATCCCACCCCCACGAGAGGATTGTCCCTCCAGGCCTGACCTGCCGTTTGCCGGGAACCCGGGTTCATTTCCCCCATCCTCCCGCCCTCCATTCCGCTGGCTATATGAGGAGACCGCCGCCATATTCCTGTGCAGAAGACGAGGCTGGTGAGATCCGGTGCCGGTCATATCTCTGAAGTACGACTACCTGGAACGGCTGGTGGGAAGCGACCGGGAGACGCTCCTTGCCCGTCTCCCGATGCTCGGCTCCGACATCGAGCGGGTCGAGGAGGACCACGTGGACGTGGAGTTCTTCCCCGTGCGCCCGGACCTCTTCTCCACCGAAGGGGTGGCCCATGCGATGCGGGGTTTCCTCGGGATCGAGACCGGCCTCCGCGACTACCGTGTCCAGCCCTCGGGGATGTCTTTCTCCGTCGACCCGGCCCTGGCCTCCATCCGCCCGTACCTGGGCTCGGCGGTGATCCGGAACCTGCACCTGGACCCGGATGCCATCCTGTCGCTGATGGGGCTGCAGGAGGCGCTCCACTGGGCGGTGGGGAGGGGCAGGGGCAAGGTGGCCATCGGGGTCCATGACCTGGACCGGGTCACCCCCCCGTTCCGGTACCTGGCCGCACCACGGGACCGGTCCTTCGTGCCCCTGGACTATGACCGGCCCATGACGATGGAGCAGATCCTCACCGACCACCCCAAGGGGGTGGACTATGCCCACCTGGTACGGGACTTCCCCCGCTTCCCCCTGATCGTGGATTCACGGGACCAGGTGCTCTCGTTCCCGCCCATCATCAACGGCGAGCTGACCCGGGTCACGGAACGGACCCGGAACATCCTGCTGGATACCACCGGCACCGACCTCCGGGCGGTCATGACGGCGGTGAAGATCCTCTGTGCGGCCCTCGCCGAGATCGGTGCCACCCTGGAGAGCATCCTCATCGACGGGACACCCTGCCCGGACCTCACACCTGTGGTCCGGGTGGTGCAGGTACAGGAGTGCGCCGAGCTGCTGGGAATCGATCTCACGGCACCGGAGATGGCAGCCCTCCTCCAGCGGATGCGGTTCGGGGCCAGGCCGGAGGGGAAGAACCGGGTCCGGGTGCAGGTGCCCTGCTACCGTGCCGATATCATGCATGACTGGGATATCTTCGAGGACGTGGCCATTGCCCACGGGTATGACCGGTTCGCACCCGTCCTCCCGCCGGTCTTCACCATCGGGCACGAGCACCGGGTGATGAAGGAGTCTGCAGCACTCCGGGGCATCTTCACCGGCCTTGGCTACCAGGAAGTGATGCCCTTCACCCTGACGAGCGAAACGATCCTCTTTGACCGGATGCGCCGGCCGCGGTCAGACCAGGTGCTCCCCGTCCTCCACCCCATCAGCGACGACCACACCGTGGTCCGGACCGAGATCCTCCCCCTGCTCCTGGAGACCCTGGAGGTGAACCGGCACCGGGAACTCCCGCAGCGGATCTTTGCGGTGGGCGACGTGGTGAAAGGGTGCAGCAACGAGCGGCACGCGGCCGCCGTCTCCCTGCACCCCGCGGCAGACTACAGCGAGGCCTATGCCCACAGCGACGCCTGCGCCCGGGAGATGGGGCTCACCTTCACCATGGAGGAGTCCTCTGACCCGGCCTTCCTGGAAGGAAGGCGGGCCCGGGTGATGGCGGGCGGCCGCGAGGTGGCCACCTTCGGGGAGATTCACCCGGACGTGCTCACGGCCTTCGGCCTGGAGCACCCGGTCGCCGCGCTGGAGTTCGTGGTTACATCCGCACCGGGATCCCACGGGCTGCAAGGTATTCCTTCACCTGACGGACGGTGAACTCTCCGTAGTGGAAGACCGATGCGGCCAGGCACGCGTCCGCCTTCCCCAGGGCGAACCCTTCGTAGAAGTGCTCCAGGGTTCCCACCCCACCGCTGGCCACCACCGGGATCCCGACGTTCTCCGAAATGGCGCGGGTGATGGGGATGTCAAAGCCGTTGCGGGTACCGTCCGTCTCCATGGAGGTGAGCAGGATCTCCCCGGCACCCCTCCGCTCGGCCTCCTGGGCCCACCGGATGGCATCCAGACCCGTGGGCTTCGTGCCGCCGTAGGTCACTACCTCGTACCAGCAGTCCCTGCCGCCAGGGAGCGGTATTGGCGTCACTTCCTTCTGCAGCCCCAGGTTCCGGCGGACGTCCACCGCCACGACCACGCACTGGGTGCCGAACCTCGCTGCCGCCCGGGTGATGAGATCCGGGTCGTTCACCGCGCTCGTATTGATAGAGACCTTGTCGGCCCCGGCACGCAGGATCTGCTGGATGTCCTCCAGGGTGCGGATCCCCCCTCCGACGGTGAGGGGGAGGAAGAGCTGGTCCGCGGCCCGCTGGATCACGTCGATGATCGTGCCCCGCTGCTCCCGGGACGCGGTGATGTCCAGGAAGACCACCTCGTCGGCGCCCTGCTCGTTATACCGTTTCGCCAGGGCCACCGGGTCTCCCGCGTCCTTCAGGTCCACGAAATGGCACCCCTTGACCACGCGACCGTCTTTTAAGTCCAGGCAGGGGATGATGCGTCGGGTGAGCGCCATGAAACAGTTTTGGGAACCGGGGACTATTAAAGGGGTAGGAACCCTCCCCCCCTCCTGACTACGTTCAAGTAGGATGGTGACCAACCTCTTCCCCGGTGATATCATGGACAGAGTGCTCCGGATTCTGGTGGTGATGCTCTTCCTCGCCTGCAGCGTGACCATCGGCGTGTTCTCCTTCCTGGCCTACGTCGACAGCCGGTATGCCGGGACCCTCACGGCCACCTACGAGTACCGGGTGAGTGTGGAGACGGACGGGCCTCTCTCCAACCTGCTCCTCTTCCTCCCGCTCCCCGCGAGGGGCGGGGGGTCCTCGGAAGTGGTCAGGGCGGTGGGTGCCCGGGGCTGGACAGAGGCACCCGAGGGCTGGAACCTGACCCTCACCGGCACCGAGAAGTATACCTTCCTGAAGGTCACGGCCCCTTCGGTCCCCGCGACGGGCGAGTGCGGTCCCTGCGGCAGGGGCGGAACCTCCCATACGCTCACCGTCCCGGTGAAGGTCAGGGGCCCCGTCGATCCCTGGGACCCGGTGGGGAACGATGAGGTGCTGGGGCCCCGGTTCTCTGTGACAGACAGGACCTGCACGGGGACCTTCCCTGCCGGGGACTCCACGCCGCGCTGCACCGGGTACGAGACCCAGGTCTTTGCCGACTACACCGCGTACCCGGCCACGACCGTCGTGATCACCGTGGAACTGACCGGGACCAACCGCTGGAACATCTTCAGCGAACGATACAGCGAGTTCCGGGACTCGGCCCGGCTGACAATCCTGGGCGAGAGCCACGGGTGGCAGACCGCCAGGGGAGAACTGGTGAGCGGGATCGGGTACTCCTCGCTCTGGTGATGTCCGAAAACGGGCTTCACCGGAACGAAGGATTATCAGGATAACCGCCCATGAGAGTGGAGTCATGACATCCGGCCGCCAGAAGATTGAGTGGGCCCGGCAGTACATGCCGGTCCTTGCCGCCATCCGGAAGGAGTTCGAGGAGAACCGGCCTTTTTCGGGGATCACCATCGGGATGGCGCTCCACGTCGAGGCCAAGACCGCGGTCCTCGTGGAGACGTTCGCCGCCGGCGGGGCCGGGGTCCACATCACCGGCTGCAATCCCCTCTCCACGCAGGATGACGTGGCCGCCGCCCTCAACGACGTGCCCCACGTCCGCTGCTATGCGAAGCGCGGGTGCACCGTGGAGGAGTACTATGCAGCCCTGAACCGGGTGCTGGATGCACGGCCGGCCATCACCATCGATGACGGGATGGACCTGATCCACCTGCTCCACACGCGGCGGCAGGAGCTGCTGGACGGGATCACGGGGGGCTGCGAGGAGACCACCACCGGTATCCACCGGCTGCGGGCCATGGCGGCCGCGGGGGCGCTCCGGTTCCCTGTCATTGCCGTGAACGACACCCCCATGAAGCGGTACTTTGACAACGTCCACGGCACGGGGGAGAGCACCCTCGCCGCCCTCATGTCCACCACGAACGTGCTCCTGGCCGGAAAGGCTCTTGTGGTGGCAGGCTATGGGTTCTGCGGACGGGGCCTGGCCCGGAAGGCTGCTGCCCTGGGGGCCCGGGTGATGGTCACGGAGGTGGATCCCCGCTCGGCCCTGCAGGCCCACATGGACGGCATGCAGGTGATGACCATGGACCGGGCGGCGAGAGAGGGCGAGATCTTTGTCACCACCACGGGGAACACCTCCGTCATCACCGGCCGGCACTTCCGGAAGATGAAACCGGGGGCCATCCTTGCCAACGCCGGCCACTTCAACGTCGAGATCGACATCCCCTGGCTGGAGAAGCACGCGGAGGGCGTGGAGCACCGCGACGGGATCGATACGTA
>JAJRCY010000023.1 GCA_028678715.1 Methanomicrobiales archaeon
CGCGGCGGGGGCGGAGCCCCCGAGAGCGTACCAGTAGTAGTACGCGA
The DNA here is from genome assembly GCA_028678715.1 of Methanomicrobiales archaeon. Taxonomy (GTDB): domain Archaea; phylum Halobacteriota; class Methanomicrobia; order Methanomicrobiales; family JACTUA01; genus JAJRCY01. The sequence continues at coordinate 48 of JAJRCY010000023.1, forward strand.
ATGCATGACACAGTCATGCTTCGACAGGGAAAAACCTCAGGAGGCGCGCCGGGGGCGGCAGCCCCCGGGAGCATACCGGTCGTTGCAGGAGATGGGGGGGAAGTTCCTGCGAGCATTCATTGGTACACACAGGCGGGACGGCGTCTGCCCAAACCCATATCACAGGGCAGGATGAATCCCGGTATATGCAGACCTCCCTCCGCGAGGACATCTTGGAAGCGATCCTCTGCCTTGCCGGTGAAGGGGGCGGCCCGGTGCCCGTGGCCGAGATCGCAGCGCAGCTCCGGGCTGAACCCCGTACCCTGGATCCGGTCCTTGCGGAGATGGCGCGGGAAGGGGAGGTGACTCTCGAAGGCGCCACCGCGTCACTGACCGGCCCGGGGATGGACAGGGCACGGGGGGTGGCCCACCGGCACCAGGTGCTCCAGTGTTTCCTCTCCGAGCGGCTGGGCATTGACGGGACCTCCGCCGACCGGGAAGCCTGCCGCCTGGAACACCAGGTTTCGGACGAGACCATCGACCGGCTCTCCGAGATGATGGGGGAGGAGGCTACGGCCGGAGGGAGCGGGGCACGACCCCTCCCTGACTTCGGCGAGGGCGACGTGGTGCGGGTGCAGCTGATCCGGGGATCCTCCGCCCTGGACCGGCTCCTGGACCTGGGGATCCTCCCCGGAGAGGCGGTGGAGGTGCGGCGGACCCTGCCGAACGGTGCGGTGGTGCTGCTCGTGAAGGGATGCGACATCGCCATCTCACCGGAGATAGCCGGTTCGATCCTCGCGGTGAAGCGGTGATGAGGTACGCGCTGATCGGGAACCCCAACGTTGGGAAATCGCTGATCTTCTCCCAGCTGACAGGTCTTGGGGTGGAGATCTCCAATTACCCGGGTACCACCGTGGCCCTGAAGAGCGGTCCCGTCTGCGTGGAGCGGGAGATCCAGCAGCTGACAGACCTGCCCGGCGTGTACTCCCTGGACGGGACTGCCGATGAGGAGACCCTGGTGCGGGGAGAGCTCAGGGAAGGGCGGGTGGACGTGGCCATCGTGATCATGGATGCGTCCCACCTGGAGCGGAACCTGTACCTGCTGCTCCAGGTGGCCGAATACGGTGTTCCCATGGTGGCGGTGGCGAATATGATGGACGAGGCCGAGGCCGCCGGCCTTGCCCTGGACCTTCCCCGCCTCGGAGAGCTCCTGGGCGTGGAGGTGATCCCCACTGCCGCCACGCAGGGCCGGGGGATCGCGGAGATCATGCCCGTTGCCATGGAGAGGGCACGGCCTTCGTCCATCACGGTGCCCTACGATGCCGACATCGAGGCAGCGATCCGCTCGCTGCAGAAGACCCTGGGCGTCACCCGTATCCAGGCCATCCTGGCCCTGGAGGGCGCGGGTACCGACCCGGCGATGGGGGAGGCAGGGAAGGCCCTCGCCGGCGAGATCGAACCCTCCCACCGGATGTCGGTCCACCAGATCCTGGCCGCCAACCGCCACCACTTTTCCCGGGAGATCGCGGGGAAGGTGATCAGGGAGCGGGAGCCGAGAAGGGGCATCGACCCGGACCGGCTCCTGATGCATGCCTGGCCGGGTGTCCCCATCCTGGTCGCGGTGCTGGTGGGGATGCTGGTCCTCGTCTTCTTCACCGGTTCCCTGCTGGAACGGGGATTGGTCTCGCTCTTTGACCGGTACCTGATCCTGCCGGTCCAGGCGGCGGGCCTCCCTCCCCTTGCGGCCACCCTTCTCCTCTCCATGCTGCTGGCTATCCAGGCCGGCCTGGGAATCGCCTTCCCGTTCGTCTTCCTCTTCGCCCTCTGCATCTCGGCGCTGGAAGACTCCGGCTACATGGCCCGGGCCGCATTCCTGGCGGACCGGGCCATGCACCGGCTGGGGCTCCACGGCGGGGCGGTGATCCCCATGGTCCTCTCCTTCGGCTGCAACGTGCCGGCGGTGATGGCGATGCGATCGCTGCGAACCCGCCGGGAACGGATCATCGCCTCCTTCCTGATCACCATGGTCCCCTGCTCGGCCCGGTCGGTCGTCATCTCCGGTATCGTCGCGGCCTTCGTCGGCATCCCTGCCGCCCTCTCCGTCTACGGCCTCGTCCTGCTCCTCACCATGGCCACCGGCCTCTTCCTCTCACGGGTCACCCCCGGCGACCGCTTCGGCATGATCCTGGAGGTCTCCCCTCTCCGCCGCCCGGGAGCGGCCATGGTGCTGCGGAAGTCCTGGCACCGGGTATCGGAGTTCCTCTTCCTTGCCATGCCGGTCCTGGTCCTGGGGTCGGTGGGGCTGGGGCTCCTCTCCTGGTCAGGGATCCTCGGGTTCTTCCAGGAGTCCGCCGCCCCGGTGCTGGAGGGCTTCCTGGGCCTGCCCCCGTACGCGGCCACGGCTCTCGTCTTCGGCATCCTCCGGAAAGAGATGGCGTTCGAGACCCTGGTGGTGCTGGCCGGGACCGCGAACCTCCCCACGGTGATGTCCGGCGTGCAGCTCTACACCTTTGCCATCATCTCCACCCTCTTTGTCCCCTGCGTCTCCACCATCGCGGTGCTCTCCCGGCAGATGGGATCCCGCGTGGCGCTCGCCGTCACCGCCTACACGGTGGCCCTGGGCCTGCTGGTGGGCATGGCCATTCATTTTATGCTGGCGTGAGCCGAGAGGAGAGAGGAGGGGGACCGGCATGCTGACCTTTGTGGGCCTGGGGCTCTCTGACGAGCGGGACATCTCGGTGAAGGGACTGGAATGCATCCGCAGGGCCGATCACCTCTACCTGGAGACCTACACCTCCCGGCTCACCGGTACGACCATCGGGAGGATGGAACGGTGCTACAGGAAGGCCGTGATCCCCGTGGGCCGGGAAGAGATCGAGCAGCGGCCCGGGGAACTCCTGGACCGGGCGGAGCGGCAGGAAGTGGTGCTCCTCTGCGGCGGGGATCCCATGGTCTCCACGACCCACGCGGACCTGCGCCTCCGCGCCGCCGCCCGGGGCATCCCCACCCGGATCATCCACGGGGCGTCCATCGCGAGCGCCGTCTGCGGCCTCACCGGCCTGCAGAACTACCGGTTCGGGAAGTCCTGCTCCCTCCCCTTCCCTTCGAAAGGCTGGTTCCCCGTGACCCCTCTCGCGACGGTCCAGGCCAACCTCACGAGAAACCTCCATACTCTCGTGTACCTGGACATCACGCCGGACCGCTGCATGACCGTGGGGGAGGGTATCGCGCTCCTGGAGGAGATGGCGGGAGAGACCGGGACCACCCCGCCTGCATATTACGTGGGCATCGCACGGGCCGGATCCCCCGAACCGAAGGTGGCCGCGGGGCCGGGAGACGTGCTGAAGGGTGTGGATTTCGGGCCGCCGCTCCACATCCTTGCGGTCCCGGCAGCCCTCCACGACATCGAGCGGGAGTACCTGGAGGTGTTTGCACGGCCATGACGATCAGCACCTATGGAGCGGCCCTCCACCACGCGGTGAAGGGGCCTGGCCTGCGGCCGGCGCCCGGTACCCCCCTGGACCATGCCGCCCGGGACGTGCTGGAGATGGCCGGCGCCTATGCCCGCGACGGCATGAACTTCCTGGAGAAGGGGGATCCCGTGAATGCCATCGCGGCGTTTGCCTACGGGGCTGCCTGGCTGGATGCAGGGTCACGCCTGGGCCTCTTCGACCGGACGGACTCCCTGCCACCGGTTCTGGACGGGGAGGAGGTACCCCCGCTCTACATATCCCTGCTCCATGACAAGACCACGAAGTACCGGGGCATGCTCTCCCGTGCGCTGGCGGCGGTGGCCGATGCCCCGGATCCTTCCAGCCCCCTCCGGGCAGCGACCGAGGCATTCCTGACCCGGGCCCGACAAGCTCTCGAGGAGGGGAATGCCCTTCTTGTCAGGGCGCAGCCGCTCCCCGCCCTCTCCTGGTACGCGTACGGCCACGGGTGGCTGGATGCCGGCGTGCGGACCGGGGTGCTCTCTATCCGGGGCGACCGGTCCCTCTTCGCGGTCGAGATCCCCTGAAAGGGGTTTATACTATGCCCGGCAACCGGTAGTGCATATGCCTGAACCCGGGACCGGGACGTCCGGTAACGGAGCACGGGGCAGCGCCGTCAGCCGCTCGCAGTGGAAATGGCTCGGCATCTCGGTGTCGTTTTCCGTCATCGTCCTTGTCGCGGTGCTGTACTTCACGGTGAGCGAGGACACCTTCCTGTACCTGCGGAGGCTGAACCCGGTCTTTCTTTTGGCCGCCGTCGGTCTGCACCTCCTGGCCCTCGGGTTCTGGGCCATGCGGATCCGGAAGATGGCGGAGTCCCTCGGCTACCGGATCGGCTTCTTCTACACGCTGAACATGGTGATGGCCAACCTGCTCGTCGCAGCCATCACCCCCTCCCAGGCAGGGGGAGAACCGGTCCGGATCCACCAGCTCTACCGGCAGAACGTGCCCCTGGGGGATGCCACCGCCATCGTCATCGTGGAACGGGTCATCGACGCAGTGGTGCTGGGCCTGCTCGGGGCCTTTGCCCTGGTCGTGCTGGGTTCCACCCTCCAGAACCTCCCCGCAGGCCTCACCGCATTCATCTTCTTCTCCTGGCTCCTGATGAGCGGGGGGGTCCTCCTCTTCGTTTACACCGTCCGCAAGCCGGAGATGACAAAAAAGCTCATCCAGCGGATCTCCGTGTGGTTCGCCCGCACCTGGGACCGGGGGAGGGTGGAGAGGATGGTGGCCACCATCGACCGGGAGGTGGACAACTTCCACAACAGCGTCTTCCGCTTCGTGAGGCACGCAAAGATGGGCCTCGTCTGGGGCTCCTTCTATACCCTGCTCTTCTGGTTCACCGAGTTCCTCATCGTCTCTTTCATCCTGATGGGCCTGGGCACCGAACCTTTCTTCCTCGCATCTCTCGTGGCCCAGATCGTCATCGCCATCGTGATGATGATCCCCCTGACGCCGGGTGCGAGCGGGATCGCCGAGCTGACGGCCACCTCGTTCTACGGGCTCTTTGTCAACCCCGCCATTGTCGGGGTCATGGTGCTCATCTGGCGCCTGATCTTCTTCTACTTAAACATCATCCTCGGGATCCTGGCCACCATCCCCATCCTGCAGCGGGAATTTTCGCTCCGCGCTCTGGACGATCCCAAAGTATAACGTGGGGCAGGGAGATGGGTAATTCAGCATCATGGATCTCCAGCCGTGCCGGGTGAAGGGTGTCTTTGTGTCGGTGAGCGAGGGGGGAGCGGCAGCCCCGGCGGTGATCCTGGAGGTGGCGGGAGGGGACTGCATCCCCATCTTCATCGGCCTCTACGAGGCCATCTCCATCCGGAATGCGCTCCACAAGGAGGTCCTGCCCCGGCCCATCACCCATGACCTCTTCGTGGAGGCCCTGTCCCGGTTCGGGATCGAGGTGACGGCTCTCCACATCGATGCCCTGGAGGAGAACGTCTTCTATGCCAAGCTCATCGCGAGATCGGATGGCGCGGAGGAGCTGATTGACTGCAGGCCCAGCGACGGGATCGCCATCGCCCTGCGGTGCCATGCGCCCATTCTCGTGGATGGAAGCGTCGTCTCCACCGCGTCCCAGCCGAAGGAGAAGCTGCCCCGGCTGGAGGACCTGGACCGGGTCATCTGACGGGAGGTTTCCTCCGGGAGGCCAGCTCCTCCATGACGAGCTCCAGTTCCACTCCCGCTGCACGCAGCGCCACCAGCAGGTGGAACTGGAGGTCGGCTGCCTCCTCCACGATCTGCCCCTTCTCCCCGTTCTTCACGGCCAGGACGAACTCCGTGGCCTCCTCCCCCACCTTCTCCAGGACCCTGTCGATCCCCTTCTCGCCGTGGACGAGCCCGCCCACATAGGACCCCGGGGCAGGGCGGGCCAGGCGATCCCCGATCACCTCCCAGATCTCTTCCAGCACAAAGGTTCCTTTCCTCATCCCTCACCTGCCGTTCCAATCTCCCGGAGCTCCATCCCGAGAAACCGCCGGAGGAGGAGCCGTGCCTTCTCGGCGTTGGCCCCGTTCTTGCCGATGGCGATCCCGAGGTCTGCCTTCTTCCGGACCCTGACGGTGACGCGCCCGTCCATCGGGTCCCTCACCGCATCCACAGGCACCGGCTGGAAGATGTTTCGAATCAACTCCTCCGGCTCCCGGGCATATTCCACCATCTCGATCCGGGTCCCCAGCAGCTTCTGGAGCTTCCGGATATGATCGCCCCGGTGCCCGATGGCCAGGCCCATCTCCTCCTTCGGGATCACGTAGATGAGCCGGTCGAACTTCTCGTCAATGATGCAGTCGATGGCCGTGGCCCGGGTCAGCATCCGGAGCTCTTCGATGTACCTCCGCTCCCGATAGGCAAGGGTCCGTTCCATGGGCGGCATCACCGGCGGCAATCTCCACCGTACACTCCACGCGGCAGCCATTAAAAGGTATGCGTGGATGCGGCAGGGTGGGAATCTAAGGATTGCGAGGGAAGTTGGCCCACGGTCCCGGCCGGAGCCGGACAGGGGCGAGGAAAAGGTGCTCTCCAGGGAAGGGGTGGTCCCCGGAGAGGACGGTTCCCGGTGATACGGGAACAAGCGGCCCGTCAGGAGAGTTGGGAACGGTACGGCAGGTCTTTCCGGTCAGGGATCGCCGCGAACGGCGAGGGATCCTTTTCCTGGCAGAGCTCATCCATGTACCGGACAGCCGGCGGTGTGGGGGTTCCCCAGATCTTCATACACATTGGTGCTCACTTCCACATGCAGAGGGTAGGGTCGAATCCGCGGGGCCATCCCGGCCTCCCGGGCCGATGATCAGTTATATTTGCCTAAAGTATTTAAAAATTTGCATTCCTGTTCTCATCATTTTCTTTCTCTCTCACTTTTTTAATTCGTCAATAAGGGATTAAATCAGAAAAATACCCAAAAATCAGGATTTGTTTGGTCGGGGGTTACCCTCTCCGGCGGTGTGCGGTGACCCCGGGGACCCTCCGGAAGGCGGTGAGAAAACGGGGTGGGGAGAATGCCCCTCCGGAGGTGAAACGGGGAGGGTGCCCGCCCTCCCCCTGCAGAGGACAGTTCTTCCTGGATGGGAAGAAAGTCGCGCAGGGGGCTGGGGAACATTCCCCGGTTATTTCTTCTCGTCCCCGCTGCCTTTCACCAGGTAGCCCAGGTCGATCTCCTTCAACAGTTCCGGGGCAATGGCCCGGAAGGCCTCATCCACCCTTTTTATGGACTCCAGCGTCTCGTCGCTGGGCATCTGGTTTGCGGTCCGGGGACGGAAGACCACCACCGCCCCGATGATGGTCCCCCGGTCGTCCCGGATGGGGGAGGAGGTCTCCTCCAGGTGCCATTTCGCCCCCGTCCTGGCCGTGAGGACCGTGTCGGCCGGTTCCGAGACCAGGTTCCCCTCCCCGATGGCCCGGAGGGCGGGGTTGTCAATAGGGATCCCGGAACGCTCCCGGAACTGGTGGAGCACTTCAGGGAGCGGGTGCATGAAGGCGTCCCGGCCTCCCCAGCCGGTGATGAACTCCGCGGCCGGGTTCATGAAGGTGATGAACCCCTGGGCGTTCGTGGTGATGACCCCGTCCGTGATGGCGACGAGCGTTTTTCTGAACCATTCGGCCTGCTCCTTCGTGGACCGCTCCCGCCGGTGCTTGTAGATGGCCATCTCCAGGGTCGTCTTCAGTGCCGTGTCGGTGAAGGGCTTGATCAGGTAGCCGTAGGGCTCGGTGATCTTGGCCCGCTCCACCGTCCGCTCGTCGGAGTAGGAGGTGAGGTACACGATGGGGATCTGCAGGGAGGCGATCTGCTCCGCCGCCTCGATGCCGTCGATGGACCCCTTGAGCCGGATGTCCATCAGTACCAGGTCGGGGTGGGTCTCGGCCGCCTTCTTCACCGCCTCCTCGCCGGATGCCACTATCCCGGCGACGCCGTACCCCAGTTCCTTCAGGCTGTCGGCAATCTGCCGTGCAGTTACGAATTCGTCTTCCACAACAAGGATATTGGCCCGGACCACGCGAGAAGACCTCCTTACCTTTCCATTCGGGAAACCGGATGATAAATGTAGACCCCTCAGGGAGGGGGGAACTCCTTTCCATCACACTCACATGCACCCGAACCTGAACCGCGTTTCATTTGAACGATGTGTTCCCGTCAGCGTGCAGCAACCCTTTCATGATGCCATGGCGCAGGATATTTCAGGCCAGGGATCGGTACTCTGACCCTGGTCAGTGCGTTCATAAAAAAACACGCTGTCGTGTCATTCTTCCTCCTTGCCTGTCTCTTCTCCTGGATTCTGCGGGGGGCTGATGATTGCGTCCTCGAAATGACTGTTACCATTTCGATTTCCCACGAGCTGGATAGGGAGTTTCGGGCCGTCGCTGGCAGCCATTGCCGTCTGCGGATGCATCGGCGGATGGGCAGGGATACGAAAGGTGGCGGCATTGCAGGTTCGTTTCAGCCGCTCCATGTATCTCGTCAGCATCTTCGGCATAGCCATGCTGTATCCCCTGAGTGTTCTCGTGTTTACTCTCGTGGGCAATGCAGCGTTGGTAGCCGCCGGGGTTTCGACCCTGGGGGCCTCTTCTGGCAGGTACCCGTCCTGTACCCCATCATTCTCGTCATCGGAGGTCCGCTGGGGGAAGAGATTGGCTGGAGGGGTTTTGTCCTCCCCCGGTTCCTGAAGCAGACGACCCCGCTCATGGCAGGCCTGGAGTGCGGTATTCTCTGGGCGGTATGGCACCTGCCCCTGTTCTGGCTTCCGGGATCAAGCCAGACCGGCATGCCTCTGCCGTTGTTTGTCCTGGAGATACTCGCGGTCAGCGTGATATTCACCTGGATCTACCTCCGTTCCTCCCGCAGCCTCCTCGCCATCCTTCTCGCCCATACCAGTTTTAATGTGGCCGGCTACCTTGTTTCAGTAGCGTACCCCGGTTTACAGGAAAGTGTGCCGTTCAACCTGACACTCACGCTGGTCCTCACCGTCTGCGCCCTTGTGCTCATCGCTACGGATCCTCAGGTCTGGCGAAGTGGTGGCGGCGTCAGGACGAACCAGGGATGAACCGGAGGGGTGGTACGGTTCCCCCCTCATTAATCTTGGAGCGGAAACCTCAGGTATCCTTCGGGGTTACCCTTGCCGGTATTCCGATTCTGTAGGAGGTTCCCCCTTCCCTCTGTATCTCGATACTGCCTCCCAGCTGGGTGGTGACCAGGCCATGGACCAGCGAGAGGCCCAGGGTATCGGTGGAACCGAAGTCCACGCTTTCAGGGAGACCGATCCCGTCATCGGAGAAGACCATGTCGTAGCCGCCTTCGGCCGTTTTTGAGAGGGAGATCCGGATGGTCCCCTTCCGCCCCTCCGGGAAGGCGTACTTCAGGGCATTGGAGACCAGCTCGTTCACGATGAGTCCGCAGGGAATGGCGGTATCGATGTCCATGCAGACGTCCGTGGCTTCCAGGGTGAGGGTCACCCGTGCCGCCATGTCTGCGTAGGACCGGAGCAGGAAATCGGTGAGCCGGCCCAGGTATTCCTGCATCCGGATCCGGCCGAAGGACTTGGACTGGTACAGGTTCTCATGGATCAGGGCCATGGTCCGGATCCGGTGCTCGCTGTCGGTGAACATCTGCTGCACGGCAGGATCTTTGATCTTCCGGGCCTGGAGCGAGAGGAATGCCGAGATCACCTGCATGTTGTTCTTCACCCGGTGGTGGATCTCCTGCAGGAGCCG